>NZ_JBFUID010000053.1:0-58985 GCF_056402055.1 Pseudomonas sp. P4_C4
TGCGGTGTGTGAAGACGCAATGAACCGAAAGTTCGACGCTCACAAAACACCGAAAGCTATCACCTACCCAATTTGCTGAAGCGCGGCCAGCTGGCCACGACTCGGTACCCGAATTTCTTGACGACCATAGAGCATTGGAACCACCTGATCCCATCCCGAACTCAGCAGTGAAACGATGCATCGCCGATGGTAGTGTGGGGTTTCCCCATGTGAGAGTAGGTCATCGTCAAGATTAAATTCCGAAACCCCTATCTGCGTATGCAGGTAGGGGTTTTGTTTTTGGCGTAGAAAAAGCACGATCAATCAAGCACAAATTGGCGCAGTTATTTTTATCCCGGGACACTAGAATAGGTTCAACTTTTTCAGAGTCAGAGCGCTTATGCCAGATTCGGTTGACGCCAAAGAGCTGTCAGAATTACCACTAGAAAATCTGGTTGCCTGCCATGAGTGTGACTTGCTCATGCGTAAACCCGAACTCGCCCACGGCGAAAAAGCCCTGTGCCCGCGCTGTGGCTACGAGCTTTATGCCAATCGGTACAACGTCGTACAGCGCAGTCTCGCCTTGGTCATCGCCGCCTTGTTGTTGTTTATTCCGGCGAACTTTTTACCCATCATGCAGCTCAATCTACTCGGGCAGTCTTCGCAAGACACTGTCTGGAGCGGTGTTGTCGCCCTTTTTGACACAGGCATGCAAAGTGTTTCAGTGGTGGTGTTCCTGTGCAGCATGGGAGTTCCGCTACTCAAGCTGCTATGCCAACTGGCCGTATTGTTGAGTATCCGTTTTGATGTCGGACGCAGCTACGGCTTGTTGCTCTATCGCATTTATCACCATATACGCGAATGGGGGATGCTCGAGGTTTACTTCATGGGCGTACTGGTGGCGATCGTAAAACTGGCAGATATGGCAACCATCACCGTAGGCCTCGGCCTGGCGTGCTTCATTGGTTTATTGCTGATCCAAGTCTGGCTGGAGGTCGTAATGTCGCCTCACCAGATCTGGCAAGCGTTATCAGGAGAGGATGCCCATGCGGGCGATTGATGCAGGCATTCTGATTTGCAAGGAATGTCATGAATTGAACAGGCAGGAAGCTGATACCGATGAGCAAGTCTGTACACGCTGCGGAGCGCTGGTGCATGCCCGCAGCCCGAATAGCCTGGTGCGCACCTGGGCATTGCTGATTACCGCCGCCATTCTTTACATACCGGCCAATTTGTTGCCAATCATGACCGTGAACTCTTTGGGCAAAGGTGCGCCCAGCACAATCATGGCGGGTGTCATCGAGTTGGTGCACTACGGCATGTTTCCCATTGCGGCCGTGGTGTTTATCGCCAGTATCCTGGTGCCCACCTTCAAGCTGGTGGGCATTGGTTTATTGCTGTTTTCCGTGCAGCGTCGTCAGCCCCTTTCAGCTCGCCAGCGTATCTGGATGTACCGTTTCATTGAATTCATCGGCCGCTGGTCGATGCTCGATATCTTTGTGATCGCCATTCTCGTGGCGGTCGTGAATTTTGGGCGGCTTGCCAGCATCGAAGCCAATCCTGGCGCCATCGCCTTCGCCACTGTGGTGATTCTGACGATGCTTGCCGCAGTAACTTTCGATCCCCGACTGATTTGGGATAACACGGAGTCGGACGACGACCATGACTGATTTGCCTGTAGCGAAAACCCGACCGGCCTCGAACTGGTCTGCCATTTGGGTGCTGCCCCTGATCGCCTTGATCATTGGCGGCTGGCTCGGCTGGCGTGCCTATAACGAGACCGGCATCGAGATTCAGGTGCGTTTTGAGAGTGGCGAAGGCATTCAGGCCAACAAGACCGAAGTGGTCTATAAAGGCATGTCAGTCGGCAAGGTCAAAAGCCTCAAGCTCGATGATGAGGGCAGTTCCAAGGGGGTTATTGCCAGCATCGAGATGAACAAGGACGTAGAGCCATACCTGCGCACCAGCACACGTTTCTGGCTGGTCAAGCCGAGCGTGACGCTGGCGGGGATCACCGGTCTTGAGACGCTGGTTTCGGGTAACTATGTCGCCATCAGCCCGGGGGAAGGCGAGCCCGTCCGCAAGTTCAAGGCCCTGGCCCAGGAACCGCCGCTCTCGGATGCCCAGCCCGGTCTGCACTTGACCATCAAGGCTGACCGTCTGGGTTCGCTGAACCGTGGCAGTCCGGTGTTCTACAAACAGATCAAAGTGGGGCAGATCAAAAGCTATGTGTTGTCCGAGGACCAGAACACCGTCGAGCTCAAGGTTTTCATTGAGCCGACTTACGCAAAACTGGTGCGCAAACACACACGTTTCTGGAACGCCAGCGGCATCAGCATCGACGCCAATCTGTCGGGGGTGAAGGTTCGCAGCGAGTCCCTGGCCAGCATCGTCGCCGGCGGTATTGCGTTCGCTACCCCGGAAAACCGCAAGGACAGCCCGCCTACCGACCCGAGCCTGCCGTTCAGACTCTATGAGGACTTCGATGCAGCGGCGGCCGGTATCCGGGTCAAGGTCAAGCTCAGCGACTTCGAAGGCTTGCAGGCCGGTCGTACGCCGGTGATGTACAAAGGCATTCAGGTCGGCAATCTCAAGGCGCTGAAGGTCGATCCTGACCTGTCCGGGGCCACCGCCGAATTGACGATGGACCCATTGGCCGAAGATTACCTGGTCGAAGGCACCCAATTCTGGGTGGTCAAACCGTCGATTTCCCTGGCGGGGATTACCGGTCTCGAGGCGTTGGTCAAAGGCAACTACATCGCTGTGCGGCCTGGCGACAAGGGTTCGGCGCCACAACGGGAGTTTGCGGCACGGGCCAAGGCGCCGCCGCTGGATCTGCGCGCACCTGGCCTGCATTTGGTGTTGTTCACGGAAAATCTCGGCTCGCTGGAAGTCGGCAGCCCGGTACTCTACAAGCAGGTCAAAGTCGGCTCCGTACAGAGCTATCAGTTCTCTCGCACCAAGAAACAACTGATCATTGGTGTGCACATCGAGAAGGAATACGAAGGTCTGGTCAACGCCTCGACGCGCTTCTGGAACGCCAGTGGCATCACCCTCACGGGCGGGCTGACCGGCGGGGTCCAGGTTAAAAGCGAGTCGTTGCAGAGCTTGATGGCCGGCGGCATTGCCTTCGAGACCCCGCAAGACAAAGCCCCATTGCAGAAGCGTATTCCACGTTTCCGTCTGTTCGCGAACCATGAAGATGCTACGCAGAAAGGCGAAGTCATCACGCTCAAGCTCGATCGCGCTGATGGCTTGCGTACCGGCACTCCGATTCGCTTCAAGGGCCTGGATGTCGGCAAGATCGAGGACGTTGACCTGAGTGACGACCTGCAATCGGTGCTGCTGACCGCACGGATTACCGAAGTGCCGGAGCGCATCGCCCGAGTCGGCAGTCAGTTCTGGGTGGTCAAGCCTGAGCTGGGCCTGATCAAGACGTCCAACCTCGAAACCCTGGTGACCGGGCAATACATCGAGGTGCAACCGGCACCGAAGAACCTGGGACCGCAGAAGAGCTTTGTCGCTTTGGCCGTCGCGCCCGAAACTGCCAAGCAGGAAGCGGGATTGAGTCTGGTGCTGAGCGCAGCCCGTCGCGGTTCGCTGAAGGCTGGTGTACCAGTGACGTATCGCGAAATCACAGTGGGCAAGGTGACGGGTTATGAACTGGGCCAGACCGCTGATCGTGTCCTGATCCATATCCTGATCGAGCCGAAGTACGCGCCACTGGTACGCAGCGGCACGCGGTTCTGGAACACCAGCGGTTTCGACTTCGATGTCGGCCTGTTCAAAGGCGCAACGGTGCGCACTGAATCCCTGGAGACGATGATTCAGGGCGGTGTCGCCTTTGCCACACCGGACGGTGAGCGCATGGGCGGCCCGGCGCAACCGGAGCAGACGTTCGCGCTGTTCGACAAGTTTGAAGAGGAATGGCTGGGTTGGGCGCCGAAGATATCGCTCGGCAAGTAACCTGTTGGCGGTAGTGCTGTCCCCATCGCGAGCAGGCTCGCTCCCACACTGGATTGTGTTCAACACCGATCTAATGTGGGAGCGAGCCTGCTCGCGATGGGGTTCAAGACTACTGAATAGTTTGAATGCCCACAAAAAAGGCCGCGATCCATTGGACCGCGGCCTTTTTCATTGCCTTCGATTCAAGCCTCAGACCGCATCCAGCTCCGGTTCATCCGCTTCTTCGTTGACCGTCGCCTTCACCTGATCATGACGACGGATGTACTTCCAGTCCGCCTCATCGATGTAGATGCCGGCCGGGCCGCTGCCGCCTTCCAGGTCGATGGCGACACTGGCGCAGACCTGCGGTTTCACGCTCGCCAGAATCGGCACGAAGCCCAGTTGCAGGCTGGTTTCCAGCAACGCGGCCTGGTTCTTCTCATCGATGTCCGCTGCCTCGTCGAGGTAGTACGGCAGGCGCACGCGACCGGCCTGGTCACGGTCCATCAAGTGCAGCAACAAGTACATGTTGGTCAGCGCCTTGATGGTCATGGTGGTGCCGTTGGAGGCGGCGCCGTCGATGTCGGTGTGGATCACCGGTTGACCGTTGACCTTGGTGATCTCGAACGCCAGTTCGAACAAGTCCTTGAGGCCGAGCTGGTTGTGGTTCGCCGCCACCAGCCGCGCCAGGTATTCCTTGGCCTCTTCGTTCTTGTTGTCCTGTTCCGCACTCTGGCTCAGATCGAACACCGACAGGGTTTCGCCTTCCTCGTACTGGCCGGCGCTGTGGATGATCTGGTCGATGTGCTTGAGCGCTTCCTTGTTCGGCGCGAGCACGATACGGAAGCTTTGCAGGTTGGAGACCTGGCGTTTGTTGATCTCGCGGTTGAACAGTGCCAGCTGGTGTTCGAGGCTGTCGTAGTCGCTGCGGATGTTGCGCAGGGTCCGGGCGATGTCCGTCACGGCGGCACGACGAGCCTTGCCCAGGGTCAGGGCTTCATCGGCACGGTGCGCATAGGCGTTGATCAACAGTTGCAGGCGACGCTCCATATCGTCTTCGCTGTCAAACTTGGCCACACCCTTGAGGCGCACCTGAGCGTACAGCGCTTCGATCTGGCCGTCAGCCCGCAGCAGACCTTGCCAGCTGTCCTGATAGTCATTGAGCAGCGGCAGCAGGTTGTCCATGGAGTCGTCGATCGGGTCCATGAACGGTGTGCCGAACGGCAGGTCCGCTGGCAGCAACTGACGGCGGCGCAGAGCGTCGTCGAGGGTGCGTTGCTTGGCTTCCATGTCACCGATCTGCCGACCGACCAGTTGCAGCTTGGCCGACAGTTGCTGGACACGCTCGGTGAAGGCATCGCTGGAGCGCTTCAATTCGTCTTGCGCGGCTTCCATCTGCGCCAGTTGCTCAAGCTTGTCGCCTTCTTCGGCGCTCAGGGTTTGCGCGCGACGGAAATCTTCCAGGGCCTTCTGTGCATCCAGCACTTGCTGGTACAGCGCTTCGGTCTGGGTCTTGCTCGCGGCGCGGTCGGCGGCCACGGCTTGCTGGGTTTTCAGTTGCTTGAGTTCTTTTTCCAGGCGCTCTTTCTGATCGCGCAATGCCGCGCGGTCAGCCAGGGCCTGCAATGCCGGAGGTTCGATGTGCGAGATGTCGATGGACAGCCCCGGCACTTCGAAGCGTTCACCTTTGAAACCGTCGAGGATCAGCTCCACGGATTTGACCCACTCGCCGTCGTCGTCGAGGGTGATGCCGTGTTCACCCAGCGGCAGGCTGAACAGTGCGCTGTTGAACAGGCGCATCAGGCGCTCGACGTCTTGCTGCGAGAATTCTTCACGCAGACGGGCGTAGCTGTTGTTATCGGCGTGATCGAGTTGCTGCCTGACCGACTTCAGGCGTTTTTCCAGGTCGCGCAGGCGTTCGTCAAGGTCTTCGGCGCTGAACTGGCGGGATTGCGCCAATGCGCCGGCCAGTTCGTCGTGGGCGTCCTTGGCGGCCAGCAGTTGCTGTTCCAGCACCTTGACGTCATCGATCAGGGCAAAGCGATGCTTGAGCACCGACAGTTCGCCGAGCCAGCGCTGGATGCCGGTGATTTCCCGCTCCAGGCGCATCAGTTCCTGAGTGCCGCCGCGCTGGTCGTTTTGCAGGGCGTCCTGCTCATTGCGGTAGTGCTCGGCCTGAATGCTCAGCTCTTCCTTGCGCGCACTGGCGTAGTCCGACCAGGTGCCGAGCAGGGAGTCGAGCAACGGCGAGATCCGGTGCAGTTTGCCGCGCAGGATGTCGCGTTGCTTCACGCCGTTGGCCAGGGCTTCGACCAGCGGGCCGGCGGCGACCAGCGAGTTGTAGTCCTGCTCCATGCGTCGTACATCGCGGAACGCTTCTTCGCACGCGGCAATGTAATCGACGCTACCGGAGCGCAGGCTGTGTTCGAAGGCATCGAGGAACAGTTGCTTGAGCTTTGCCGCAGTGATTTCGCGCATGTGCAGCAGGTTGATGAACAGCGCGCGGAAGGTCTTCAGGCTCTGCTCGCTGGTGGAGCGCAGCGGAATCAGCGTCAGGTCCAGCGGGATCGATGTGTGGCCACCGACCAGCAAACGGCGCAGTTCGTCCGGCTTGAGTTCGTAGGCTTTCAGGCCTTCGCGTTCAAGGTTGGTGAAGAGTTCTTTCTGACGCAGGCAGGTGTCGTTTTTCTGATAGTGGGCCAGGTCCAGTTTGCCGGCGTAGGCAAAGAACTGGTGACCGAAACCGCCGCCCGGGCCGCGACCGACCACACCGATCACGTGGGGACCGTGGGGCAGGTTGACTTCCACCAGGATGTAGCTGGTGTCCGAGGCGAAGTAGAAGCGCCGGGACTGCTCCAGGCTGTACTTGCCGAAGCTCATGTCCGACATGCGCGCCAGGATCGGGAACTGCAAGGCGTTGATCGAGGCGGATTTACCGAGGTTGTTCGCGCCGTACACCGACAGCGGTTCTTCCAGCGGGAACAGGCCGAGGCTGTAGCCGGCGGTGTTCAAAAGGGCAAAGCGGCGGATGCCGTAACGTTCCTTGCTCATGCGTCGAGCTCCTGTTCTTCGGCAATGGCGCGGGCCAGTGCGTCTTCTTCGCTTTCGTCTTCAAATTCTGCGAGGTCGAGCGGGTCGTCGGTCTGCAGCAGTTTTTCGTCGCTGTCTTCGTCGATCAGCACCGGCACCGGCAACGGCAGGACGCTGTGCAGACTGGCGGCCAGATCGCGGTCCTGTTGCACCGACAGGCACACATCGAGGAAGCGGTGCATCGGCGGCAGGAAGCGGTAGACACCGTTTTCTTCGCTGGCGAAACCGAGTTGGGTCATGCGTCGCATGATCTTTTCTTCCAGCTCGTCCTGGGTCTGCACTTCGGCCTGAATGAACAGGTCGCGGTACTTTTCCAGCAACGACGGCAGCTCATCGCGACCGAGGCTGCCGCCGTCGAGCACGGCGATCGGGTCGCGACCCTGATCGGCCAGGTGCTCGACGAGGATGAAAGTGAACAGCGCCAGACGCTGGGCAGTCTTGTTCACCGCCGCCGCCGCGAGGTCCGGCACGAAGTAGTAGAAGCCGCGGGTGTCGCAGATCAGTTCAAAACCCAGGGCCTTGAACAGCGTGCGGTACTGGTCCTGGAAGTTCGACAACTGTGCGTACAGCTCCGGATCGCGGCGGCTGACGTGATAACCCTTGAACAGCTCGCGAAAGATCGGCGCCAGCTGGGACAGTTCGGAAAGATCAAGTTGCATGCGAAGTACTTCCATAGAGGGTGCTCGCAGAATTCTCGGTGGCATCGCTGACCGAGAGCAGGGCGAAGGAGCGCAGGCTGACCTGATGCTCGTGGGTATGGTATTCGCGACGCTCCAGACGCTCGCGCGTGAAGCGTTTTTCCCGCGACAGGCGCGAGAACCAGTACAGCAATTCGTCGGTGGCGCCGTCAGGTTCCTGCTCCAGCAGCCAGGTCATCAGGTCCGGCATCGGCAAGGCGTCTTCGCAGCGTTCGAGCATTTCCCGAACGGTGCGTGGTGCCCGTGGCGCTTCGCCTTTCTGGGTCTTGTGAGCCTTGGGGAAACGTGCCGGTTTCGGTTCGAAGCGGGCCAACGCATAAACGTAGGCTTCGACCTGACTGGCACTGCCAAGGAAGGTGCTTTGCGGGCGAGTGAACATCGGCATGGCCGCTTGTGGCACGGCGTCGATGCCTTTGCGGCGGATCATCGACAGGGCCAGTGCCGCGCCACGGGTCACGGCGTTGTGTCGGCGCGCTTCTTCACGCAACGGCAGCAGCAGTTCGCGGGCATGACGCAGGGTCAGTTGGGCGCTGGTCTGCATTTCGAGGATGCGTGCGTGGGTGCGCAGCAGCATGTCGTCGTCGACCAGGTGGCCGAGGCGCTGCTGTTCGCTGAGCATCTTCAGCAGGACGGTTTCGACCTTGCGCACGCCTTGTTCGAAGGCGCCGTCGGCGTTCACCAGATCAATCATCGGCTCGACGTATTCGTCCCAGGTCGCCAGCACTTCAGCGTAACGCTGGCGCAACGGTATTTGCCGATCGCTGGTTTTCGCCCGTTCGGCGACGGCCACCAGTGCCTGTTCGTCGTTATCGAGTTTTTTCAGTACGTCGCGAACCCGCATGTCGAGCAGGCGCAACTGGCGGGCCAGGTCATTGCCGTCGCGGATATCGAACGCGTCCTGGATATAACCGGCCAGACGCTCGAGGTGGCGCAGGTAGGCTTCGATTTCCAGGCACAGGCCCAGGCGGTGTTCACGGCGCAGATAGGCGAGGAAGTCGTGAATCTGCGCATTGAGCTCGAAACGGTTCGGGCTTTTGGCCACGGGAACCAGGATGTCGAGGCGAATCCACACGTCGAGCAGGCTGGTGATGTCCTGCGGCGTACTGTCGAGTTGCTGGGCGGCCAACTGTGAACGCAATTCGTTGAGGCTCAGGGTGCCTTGGTCGAAGTGCTCGCACAGTGGCTCCAGAAGTGCCCAGTGTTCAGCGAGGGCGCGCAAGACGCGCTTGGGTTCGATCATCGGAATGGCCGGCTGGTTGGCGATTAAAAGCGGCGATTGTACTGCATCGGGGGCAATGCGATTCAATCTCGGGACGGGCTGTCGCATTCTTTCGATAAAGAGCATCGGTCGAGGCTATCGATCAACAGCAAGCGATCTTGAGCGAACGGCGGTAGAATCAGCGCACTTTAGTTATCCACAAGTGGCCGACCTTTGCTTATCGAGTCCCGTCGTCGCGCTTATCTGGCCGCCATGCAGGTGGTCAACTGGCTGCCGCGCACCGAATTGCCCTTTGCCGCACCGTCGCGGCCCGAGCTGCTGGAGACCCCCGAGCCGATTGTGGTTGCGCCTGTCGTGCCCGCTGTTGTGGCCCAGACGCCCGTGGCGCCTGTGGCCAAGCCGGTCGAGCGGGCGAAGATCGAGGTGCCGCGCCCATCGCTGGCAAGCACGCGCACCGGGGCCAAACCGGTGGAAGAGGCTGAAGAGGCGCCGGTCGTGGTCAAGGCCCCGATCGTGCCGCCCCCGCGTTTCGCCCTGCAATTGTTGCGGGCCGGGCGTTGCCTGCTGCTGGTGGAGTTACCCACAGGCGAATCCTTCCAGAGCCGTGATCCTGCTTACCTGCTGCTCAAAGACATGTTGCGCGCCGCCGGTCTGCCGGACAGCCCGCAGATCGTCGGTGAGCCGGTGCGTTGGCCGCTGTTGGTGCGAGGCACGATGGATCAGGGCCCGGAAGCGGCCCGAGACTTCGTGCAAGGTTTCCTCTCGGTGCGCATGGAAGAAACGCCCTGCGCCTGCTTGTGGCTGATCGGCCTGCCTGCGGTGCGATTTGCCGGCGAAGCGGATGCCGAGGCGTTCAATCGCGAGTTGCAGATCGAAGGCCTGGGCTCGGCCTGGGCGGTGCCGGGCCTGGAATTATTAATGGAAGAGCCACAGCGTAAGGCTGATGTCTGGCAAGCCATGCGTCGGCTGATGGCGCGCTGGAAAGAATCGAATGAGTGACGCTGTATCGTTTCGCCCGATGACCGAGGCGGACCTGGAAACTGTACTGAAAATCGAATACGCGGCCTACAGCCATCCCTGGACCCGCGGGATTTTCCTCGATGGCCTGGGCAAGTATCAGATCTGGCTGATGTTCGAAGGTCAGCAACAGGTGGGCCACGGTGTGGTGCAGATGATCCTCGACGAGGCGCACCTGCTGAACATTACGGTCAAGCCGGAAAACCAGGGCCGTGGCCTGGGGCTGACATTGCTTGAGCATTTGATGTCGATTGCCTACAAGGCCGACGCCCGGGAGTGTTTCCTGGAAGTGCGCGACAGCAATACCGCGGCGTTCAAGCTGTACGAGCGTTATGGTTTCAACGAGATCGGCCGACGCCGGGATTACTACCCGGCGGTGGGTGGGCGCGAAGATGCTGTGGTCATGGCCTGCACTTTGGTGGATTGAGTCCGTAGAGCTCAACGTTTTTTGTCGAGAGGATCGCGCCGCGCCAATTCCGCCTCATCCAGACCATTGCCACCGCCAATATCGTCCTCATCGACGATGCTCAGGTCCCAATCCGCGCGGCTATCATTGCCCGCCTCATGGGCATCCCGGGCGCCGTCTTCACGGATCAGGGTTTCCGGGCTCAGGTCATCGTCGGTAGGTTGATGGTCGCCGGTCGAGGCGCCGGCAAGGCCTGCTTCACGTACGCGCCGACGAGGCATCAGTTGCTCGTGCTCCTCATCCGGCAGTTCGTCACCGATTCTGGCGCTGGGCACTTCTTCATCGAAATCCAGTTCATGCACCGAGCCTATGCGGTCTTCGTCGTCATCGATGGGCTCCGGTTGCACCGCATCGTACGGACGTCGTGAATCATTCATGGTAATTCCTCATACTGTAGGCCTTACTACGGTTGACCTACGTGGCTACCGAGAATTCCACCGGCATGGAGCCCCGTGTTCCGGATCAGGAGAGCATCTGCATTTCGCGCGTGACCCCGACGGACGGTTGTCAGTCAAAGCTGCGCATCATTCTTGAGGCTTCAAAGCATGAACGAATTACAAGATCTGATTGATAACAACGAGCGTTGGGCCGCTGCGATCAAGGAGGAAGATCCTGACTTCTTCGCCAAGCTGGCTCGCCAACAGACCCCCGAGTTTCTGTGGATCGGTTGTTCCGATGCCCGGGTGCCGGCCAACGAGATCGTCGGCATGCTGCCGGGCGATCTGTTCGTACACCGTAATGTGGCCAACGTGGTGCTGCACACCGACCTCAACTGCCTGTCGGTGATTCAGTACGCGGTCGATGTGCTCAAGGTCAAACACATCCTCGTCACCGGTCATTATGGCTGCGGTGGTGTGCGCGCCTCGATGCAGGATCGTCAGTTCGGCCTGATCGACGGCTGGCTGCGCTCGATTCGCGACCTGTATTACGAAAAGCGCGAAGAACTGGCCAAACTGGCCACCGAAGAAGAACGGGTCGACCGTCTTTGCGAGCTCAACGTGATCCAGCAGGTGGCCAACGTCGGTCACACCAGCATTGTGCAAAACGCCTGGCATCGCGGACAGAGCCTGTCGATCCACGGCTGCATTTATGGCATCAAGGATGGCCGCTGGAAGAGCCTGAATGCGACCATTAGCGGTTTCGAGCAACTGCCACCGCAGTACCGCCTGCGTCCGTTCGAGCCCCTGTAAAGCCCTTCAGCACGGACTTTGCCGACGCCACTGTTGCAAAAACAGCTGGCCGTCGGCGTTCGGCGCTTCATCGTAGCCGGCGATCCAGCCCCGGCAGTTGTATGAACCGCAGCGGCAGGCGAACTGGCGCAGCAGCTTGTCTTCCGTCGCAGCGTAATCCATCGACAGCCAGTCGCCTTTCTGAATGTCCTTCAGCGCCCATAACCACAGCTCACTCATGTCCAGAAACACGTTCGGGTCGCAAGAGTGGCACAGCAGCCCGCAGAAGCGCGGGTCATAGACGTGAACATCGGGCGCCAGCTGGCGGGTATGTCGGCTGCGATAGGGCAGCAAATGCCCCGATACCCTGCAGATTCGACTGATGCGGGGAAACTCGCGCAGCGCTGCTATGGCCATCGGCGTGCCTTTGTCGTTCGAGAGAATCTCGAAATCGGCCAGGGATGGAAATCCGAGGTGAAGGGGCAACTCCGCAAAAGGGTAAACACCCTGCGGCGGCGGTGCGAGAGACTTGCGCAGTGCATTGGCTTTCATAACGATCCTTGTCGGCTGGGTGCTGCGACTTCCATTGGCTGACGATCCTGTCAGCGCCGCAGCACATGGGGTACGGCCCAAGCCTCTCGCAGATATTGCGGGCGGTCTACTGTCATAACTGACAGATGGACTGCCGATAGTCGGTTTACAGCGGTGGAGCGGGCAGGGCAGTGGCTGGCGCTGGCGCCTTGAGCTGTTTGAGCTGCAGCTGGACCGGTGCAGTCGAACATTTGGCCGCCGCCTGTCCGGGCGTCAGGTTGCGAATCGAGGTGTAGAACAGCGTGCAGGTTTTTTCCTTCTCGGCCACTTGCCAGGTTTGCGTGCAGGTTTTCAGCTCGACATCGGCATTACTGTCCGGTTGGCGGCCCATGACGGCCTGCCAGCACGCGGCACTCAAATCCTGGCCCATGACTTTCAGGCCCGCTGCATCGGCCTTGGCCTTGGCATCATTGCCGGAATAGTTCGCCGGATCGGCGGCGTACCAGATGTAGCTCGGGTGGTTGGAACCCAGCACCCGCACTTTCACCCCGTCACTCGGGCTGATCGTCGCCAGGCCCAGCACGTTCACGGTCGGCCCGTACTGTTGCTGGATCCAGTTACGCACCGGCGCGCCGAAGGCGACCATTGGCAATGTTTCACCGCTGGCGTGCAGGCTGACGTTCCTGACCATGGTGGTCTGGTAGTCGTTGAAGTAGCTGTAGACGCCCTCCAGATCCTTGCCGGCGTTGGATGGGGCGGCGATAGGGGCGATGTCGACAATGGTCTGGAAGCCTGGCGTCTGCTCGACCGGGATGCCATTGGCGGTGAGCAGCGTGGCCCAGCGATCCGTGGTGGCGGACCTCAGGTAATCCTGGGCCTGGGTCAGCGAATAGTCTGGCGGGAAGTGCAGCAGTTCGACGCTTTTGCGGTTTTCCAGGGCCATGCCCAGCGGCAGGAACAGATACCAGCTGTACGCCCACTTGCCATCGGCATTCAGTTTGCTGGCGCCGTTATAGGCCAGGTCACCGGCATCGAGCAGCGCTGCCAAAGGTTTTTCATAGCCGTTGGGCACGCCGATGATTTCTGCGTGGAGCTGACCATTGTCGGTTTTGACCAGAACCTTCGCGTCGCCGTAGCCATCGCGCTGCACGCTCTGGGTCAGGTAATGCTCGACGGTTTGCTCAAGCGTCCAGTTGCGAAAGCAGATCACGTTGCAATTGTTGGGGTAGGCGAAGAGGCGGGTAACGCGTTCGGTAGTGCCCAGTTTCAAGTTGGCATCGGCGTGGGCGGTGGTGCTCAGAGTGAGGGCTGCGAGGGTGAGTGCCGCGAGTTTGAACATGCTCAGATCCTTTTCAGCGTATAAGACCAGCAGATACTGAAACAGACAGGGCGGAACAAAAAGGGCCGATATCAATATCGGCCCTTTTTATGGTTACGGCATTACCGGCGGCAAATACGCCAGCGTCGTCCCCAGTGCCCATAACAACACTAGCACCAATGGCGTATGTACCAGCAATTGCACGAACGAGAAGCCGATCAAGTCCCGCGCTTTCAACCCCAGCACGCCCAGCAGCGGCAACATGTAGAACGGGTTGATCAGGTTGGGCAGGGCTTCGGCGGCGTTGTAGATCTGCACCGCCCAGCCCAGATGGTAGTTCAGGTCATTGGCCACTTGCATCACGTACGGCGCTTCGATGATCCACTTGCCGCCACCGGACGGGATGAAGAAGCCGAGAATCGCCGAATACACGCCCATCAGCAGCGCGTAGGTGTCGTGGGAGGCAATGCTGACGAAAAAGGTCGAGATGTAATGGGCCAGGGTCTGCGCATCGGCGCCCTTGACCGTGGTCATCAGCGCCGCGATCGAACCGTAGAGCGGGAACTGGATCAGCACGCCGGTAGTGGTCGGCACCGCACGGGCCACGGCGTCCAGAAAGCTGCGCGGACGCCAGTGCAACAGGGCGCCGAGCATGATGAACAGGAAGTTGTAGGTGTTCAGCCCGGAAATCGCACTGATCGCCGGTTTGGTCGAGAACTCGTGGAACAGCCAGCCACCGGCCAGCAGCACCAGCAGGATCATCAGCAGCGGGCTGTATTCCAGCCATTCGCCGGGGCGGGTGCGTGGTTGCAGCGGTGGCAGGTTGAAACTCGGATCGACACCGCAGGCCTTGGCATCACGTGCCGAGTTCGGGCCAGGGGCAGTGGCGTAGGCAATGATCAGCGAGATGACGATCAAGGCCAGCAACATCACGCCGGACTGCCAGAGAAAGATCGTCTGGGTGAAGGGAATCACCCCGGTGATCGATAGAATCGACGGCGGCAGGCTCGCCGGGTTGGCCTGCAATTGTGCTGCGGACGACGACAGGCCCAGGGCCCATACCGCGCCAAGCCCCAGATAGGCGGCGGCACCGGCGGCGCGATAGTCCATTTTCAGATCGGTACGACGGGCGAGGGCGCGCACCAACAAACCGCCGAACACCAGGGACAAGCCCCAGTTCAGCAGCGACGCGACCATCGAGATCAGCGCGACCCAGGCCACGGCGGAGCGACCGTTTTTCGGGATCTTCGCCAGACGGTCGATCAGTTTCACCGCTGGCGGCGAACTGGCGACCACATAACCGCCGATCACCACGAAGGCCATCTGCATGGTGAAGGGGATCAGGCTCCAGAAGCCATCACCAAAGGCCATGGCGGCGTCGGTGGGTTTGGCTCCCATCGCCATGGTGGCCAAGGCCACGATAATCACCGCCAGGGCAGCAAACACCCAGGAGTCAGGAAACCAGCGTTCGGCAAAACTTGAGCAGCGCAGGGCAAAGCGGGCGGAGCGGCTATCTTCGATATCAGCGGCCACGGGGGTTACCTCGGATTTTTATGTTTGTTGTGGTCTTCGGGGCAGTAACCGCCCGTCTGGACAGACGTCAACATTAATTCAAGCCGAGGATTTTTGCGGGGCTGTTTCGTGGCTATGGGACTTTGGTCTAACGGGTTGTCCGCCGGTGCATTTGCGTAGACCATGGGCGCCTTGGTTTTTGCCTGTGCCAGAGTTCTTTACATGACTGCCAACACCGATTCGCGCGCGGCGCCGTTCAGCCGCTCGGACTACAAGACCTTGGGGCTTGCCGCCCTCGGCGGGGCGCTGGAAATATACGACTTCATCATCTTCGTGTTTTTCGCCCTGACCCTCAGTCAGCTGTTCTTCCCGCCGGAAATGCCCGAGTGGCTGCGCCTGCTGCAAAGCTTCGGGATCTTCGTCACCGGTTACCTGGCGCGACCGCTGGGCGGCATCCTGATGGCGCACTTCGCCGACCGTCTGGGGCGCAAGAAAGTCTTCAGCCTGAGCATCCTGATGATGGCGTTGCCCTGCCTGCTGATCGGGATCATGCCGACCTACGCGCAAATCGGTTATTTCGCTCCGTTGCTGCTGTTGGGCCTGCGCATCCTCCAGGGCGCGGCGGTGGGGGGCGAAGTGCCGAGTGCCTGGGTATTCGTCGCCGAGCATGCGCCCATCGCCCATCGCGGCTATGCCCTGGGTTTCCTGCAGGCGGGGCTGACCTTCGGCTATCTTATCGGCGCATTGACCGCGACCTTTCTGGCGCAGGCATTCACCCAGGAGGAAATCCTCGATTACGCCTGGCGTTACCCGTTCCTGCTCGGCGGCGTGTTTGGGGTGATTGGCGTCTGGCTGCGTCGCTGGCTCAACGAAACCCCGGTGTTCATGGCCATGCAGGCGCAGCGCGAAGCGGCCGGCGAACTGCCGCTGCGCACGGTCTTGCGCGAGCATCGCCTGGCCATTTTGCCGGCGATGATTCTCACCTGTGTGCTGACCTCGGCGGTGGTGGTGTTCGTGGTCATCACCCCGACCATGATGCAGAAAACCTTTGGCATGACCACCAGCCATACCTTCGCCTTGAGCGCACTGGGCATCGTGTTCTTGAACATCGGCTGCGTGCTCGCCGGGCTGCTGGTCGACCGCATCGGCGCCTGGCGCACGGTGATGCTCTATAGCCTGCTGCTGCCGCTGGGCATCGGCGTGCTGTATGGCTGCCTGATCATGGGCGGCGACTGGCTCGGCCTGGCCTACGCCGTGGCAGGGCTGTCCTGCGGGGTGGTCGGCGCGGTGCCATCGGTGATGGTCAGCCTGTTCCCGGCGCGGATTCGCGTCTCGGGAATCTCGTTCACCTACAACATTGCCTACGCCGCATGGGCAAGTGTCACACCGCTGTTGTTGATCGGTCTGATGCCATGGAGTCCATGGATCTGCGTGATGTTCAGTGCGGTGATGGGCGCGGTGGGCGTGGGCAGTGCGGCTTATTTCGGTGCACGGATGCCGAGAATCGCAGGCTGTTCCACTGCTGGCGCGCATTGATTGTGCGCGTCATAACTATTTTTACAGGACAAGCCTGAAACACGCTTAAGTAAATGTTTCCAAGGCCGATGGTTAGGTTGCGTATCGCTTTCTACCCCCGTCCATCGGTGCTTTCCCATGTTCAATAAACGCTTGAAGCAGGAGCTGTCGGCTCTTCGTGAAGAACTCTCCAGCCTCCAGCAAGTGAAGGAAAGTCTGGAAAGCGAGATGCTGGTACTGACTCTCGACAGCGATGGACGGGTTCAGTCGGTCAATCAGAACTTCCTTGGCGAGATGCACTACAAGAGCGGTGACCTGATCGGCCGACACATCGACGACTTCGTCCCGGATCACGTGAAGTTCGACGAATTCCAGCAGCGTTTCAAAAACGCGCTGACCCGTGGCGAGCACTTCGCCGGCGCAGTGCGCCTGTTGCGCGGTACGGGCCAGGAAGCCTGGTTGCGTTCGATCCTGCAACCGGTGCGCTCGGCCGATGGGCGGATCAAGTATTTTTCGATCTTCTCCAGCGACCTGACCCGCACCATCGAGGCCTCCCGCGAGCACGAGAACCTGATCGGCGCACTGGTGCGCTCCACGGCGGTGATCGAATTCGACCTCAACGGCAACGTGCTGACTGCCAACGACCGCTTCCTCAGTGGCATGGGGTACAGCCTGGCGCAGATCAAAGGCAAACATCACCGCACCTTCTGTCTGCCGGAGGAGTACAACAGTGCCGAGTACCAGGACTTCTGGCGTCGCCTGAACGCGGGCGAGTACGTGACCGACCGTTTCAAGCGTGTCGACAGCCACGGTCGTACGGTCTGGCTGGAGGCGTCCTACAACCCAGTGGCCGATGCCAACAACAGGCTCTACAAGGTGGTGAAGTTCGCCACGGTGATTACCGATCAGGTCAATCAGGAACAAGCCGTCGCCGAGGCCGCCAACATCGCCTACAGCACCTCGCAGCAAACCGACCAAAGCGCCCAGCGCGGTAACGCCGTGGTGACCCAGGCCGTGGACGTGATGCGTGACCTGGCCAAGCACATGCAAACCGCTGGCGATGGCATCGAGGCCTTGAACGAGCAGTCGCTGGTGATCGGTACCATCGTCAAAACCATCAGCGGCATTGCCGAGCAGACCAACCTGCTGGCGCTCAACGCGGCCATCGAAGCGGCGCGTGCAGGCGAGCAGGGTAGGGGCTTTGCCGTGGTGGCGGATGAAGTCCGGCAACTGGCGTCGCGCACCAGCCAGGCCACCGACGAAATCGTCCTCGTGGTGCGGCAGAACCAGGACATGGCGCGCAACGCCGTGGCGCTGATGACCGACGGCAAGCTCCAGGCCGAACAGGGCCTGGCCCTGGCGGCGGAAGCGGGTACGGTGATTGTCGAGATCCAGGACGGCGCGCAGAAAGTGGTCAATGCGGTGGGGCAGTTTGCCAATCAACTGATGAGTTGAGTCCAGCGTTTTGCCCGAAGCCTGAAAAGATCGCCATCGGCGATCTTTTCATTTCAGCGTGTTTTATCCCGTTACAATCGGCTCTTTTCCCCCAGGAGCAGACTTCCATGAGCGCTTCCCACCGCCGTCCGGTTCCCTTGTCCAGGGCCTATCGTCTGCTCAATCATGGCCCGACCGTGCTGGTCAGCGCAGCCCACGGTGGCCGGCGCAATATCATGGCGGCAGCCTGGGCCATGCCGCTGGATTTCGAACCACCGAAAATTGCCGTGGTGCTGGACAAGTCCACCTGGACTCGCCAGTTGCTGGAGGCTTCGGGCACTTTTGTGCTGAACGTCCCGTGCGCTGCCCAGGCCGACATTGTGCAGACCGTCGGTTCGACCTCCGGCCTGGAGTTGACCCAGGGCCAGGGGCGCGACAAGTTTGAAACCTACGACTTGCAGACGTTCACCGGTCAGTCGGTTGATGCGCCGATGCTCGAAGGCTGCGTGGCCTGGCTGGAATGTCGCCTGTTGCCGGAGCCGAACAACCACCAGCAGTACGATCTGTTCCTGGCCGAAGTGATTGCCGCCCAGGCTGACGAGCGCGTGTTCAGCGAAGGGCGCTGGCACTTCGAAGGGCAAGATGCCTTGCGCACCTTGCACCACGTGGCGGGCGGGCACTTCCTGACCATTGGCGAGCCGGTGGACGGCAAGACCTTGCAGGTGTAAGCCGGTCAGCGCTCATATCCACACATCATTCTCGGCTGTGCGCTCACCACCTTCGTTGCCGGTGTTCAGTACACCCTTGGGTTCGATCAGCAGGAGTTTTACCTCCTGCTCGGCACAGGGCTTGTGCTCGACGCCTTTTGGCACCACGTACATTTCCCCGGCGTTCACCAGCACGTGGCCATCGCGAAAATCGATGCGCAGCCGGCCTTCGAGCACGATGAAGGTTTCGTCGGTATCGAGATGGTCGTGCCAGATAAAGTCCCCCAGCAGCTTCACCACCTTGAACTGGTAGTCGTTCATTTCGGCGATGACCCGGGGCGACCAGTGGGAATCGATCCGACTGATTTTTTCAGCGAAGTTCAGGCTTTCGTAAGTGTTCATGAAACAGCTCTCGCGGTGATTGGTGAACCCACGATAGCCAGCGACTCAACGCGCTTCTTGTACGATTGTGCGTGGCTCAACGGCGCTGCATGTTCATCCAGCGGGCCGGTGACAGGCCATAGGTTTTGCCGAATTGCCGCGTCATGTGGCTCTGGTCGGTGAAGCCTGCGATCAGCGCGGCACCGACCAGGCTCTGACCCTGAATCAGCAGCGCACGGACCATGTCCAGGCGGCGCATGGTCAGGTAGCGGTAGGGGCTGGTGCCGAACAACAGGCGAAAATCCCGGGACAGGCTCCAGCGATCCCGACCACTGTGCTGCGCCAGTTCATCCAGGGTCACGGTGCGATCCAGAGCGCCGTGGATGTATTCCCGCGCACGCTGCGCGGCCACGTAATCAAAACCCGAGCGTTTGCCCGGCGCACCGGAAACCGTGCTCATGGCTTGCGCCAGATCGAACAGCGCGTCCTGTTCTTCCAGTGGATCGAGCGGGCAATCCAGGCTGCGCAGCAACGCGCCCGTGGCGGCGAACAAGCGGGGATCGTTCGACAGCCCGGTCTTGATGAATGGCAGCGCTTGCCCGCCGAGCATCTGCTGGATCAGCGCCGGTTCGATGTACATCATCCGGTACTGGAAGCCGGACTCTGTGCCGGCCTCGCCATCGTGGGCTTCGTCCGGGTGCAGCACGATCGTTGCGCCGGGCAGGCTGTGACGCCAGCCGCCGCGATATTGAAAACTCTGCACCCCGGCCAGGGTGTGGCCGATGGCATAGGTGTCGTGGCGGTGAAGGTCGTAGCCATGGCCGGCAAAAAACGCCTCGAAACGCTGTAACCCGCCGACATCGGGCGCGCGATGGAACCAGTCATTGCGAGGCGGACGCTTGGCCATGGTGATGATTGTCTTGAGCTTGATGCGCAACACGGTAACCCAGTCAGCGGTTCTCTGTCTTCTGATCGGAAGGCGATTTGTCCGCTAGAAAACCAAGGGCAAATACTGCACTGTGGGGCGCATTCTCTATAGGTCGTTTTTTATTTGTCAGGATGAGGCCAGGTCATGAGCAAGCTGCGCGTGGGGATCATTTTCGGGGGCCGTTCGGCCGAGCATGAGGTGTCGCTGCAGTCGGCGAAAAACATCGTCGATGCGCTGGATCGTTCACGCTTCGAGCCGGTGCTGATCGGCATCGACAAACAAGGCCACTGGCACCTCAACGACCCTTCGAATTTTTTGCTGAACCAGGAAAACCCGGCGCTGATCGCCCTTAATCAATCCAATCGTGAACTGGCTGTGGTGCCGGGTAAAGCCAGCCAGCAACTGGTGGAAACCTCCAGCCAGGAATTGCTCGGCCACGTCGATGTGATCTTCCCGATTGTCCACGGCACCCTCGGGGAAGACGGTTGCCTGCAAGGCTTGCTGCGCATGGCCGATCTGCCGTTTGTCGGCTCCGATGTGCTCGGCTCGGCCGTCTGCATGGACAAGGACATCAGCAAGCGCCTGCTGCGCGATGCCGGCCTGGCCGTGACGCCGTTCGTGACATTGACCCGTGCCACGGCCGCGGGTACCGGGTTTGCCGAGGTTCAGTCCCGGCTCGGTTTGCCGCTGTTCGTCAAGCCGGCGAATCAGGGCTCTTCCGTGGGCGTGAGCAAAGTCACCGACGAGGCTGAGTACATTGCTGCGGTGGCGTTGGCCTTGAGTTTCGATACCAAGGTGTTGATCGAATCTGCCGTCAGCGGCCGCGAGATTGAGTGCGCGGTGCTCGGCAATGAAGACGCCATCGCCAGTGGCTGCGGCGAGATCGTGGTGCGCAGCGGGTTCTATTCCTACGACAGCAAATACATCGACGACACGGCGGCTGAAGTGGTGGTGCCGGCCAATATCAGCGTCGAGGCCAGCGAGCGCATTCGCGCCCTGGCCGTCGAGGCATTCCAGGTGCTGGGCTGCTCCGGCCTGGCCCGCGTCGACGTGTTCCTGACCGACAGCGGCGAAGTGCTGATCAATGAAATCAACTCGCTGCCCGGCTTCACCCGCATCAGCATGTACCCGAAACTGTGGCAGGCCACCGGCATGACCTACAGCGAACTGGTGACGCGACTGATCGAGCTGGCGCTGGAAAAGCACCATGTTCGGCAGGGGTTGAAGATCAGTCGATAAGTGAGCGGCTGATTTTCGCTTGCTCATAAAACAAAAGGGCCTACCCATCGGTAAGCCCTTTCTCATTCCCGCGTACGACTCAATCCCCCAACGCTTGCCCCTCACGCCGCGGATCGGCCCCGCCTGTCAGCGACGCTTTGCCTTGGGCATCCTTGACCCGAACAATCGCCTGGGTCCCGCTGGTCATGTCGATTTCGCTCACGCTGTGCCCTTTGTCTTTCAGCGCCTGAACCAGCGTCGGGCTGAACTGCCCCTGTTCCAGTTCGGTCGGGCCGTTGCGGCTGCCGA
This sequence comes from Pseudomonas sp. P4_C4, assembly GCF_056402055.1. NCBI lineage: Bacteria > Pseudomonadati > Pseudomonadota > Gammaproteobacteria > Pseudomonadales > Pseudomonadaceae > Pseudomonas > Pseudomonas sp. P4_C4. The sequence continues at coordinate 21,437 of NZ_JBFUID010000053.1, forward strand.
AGTTGGGCAGGTTAATGGCGGCTTGGGCATCGAGGTTCCAGTCGAGCAGGCCGATGGTGGATTTGGCCACGTATTCGATGATTTGCGAGCCGCCGGGGGAACCGACGGTGGCGAGGAATTCGCCGCTCTGGCGGTCGAAGATCAGGGTCGGGGCCATGGAGGAGCGCGGGCGTTTGCCGGGCTCGACGCGGTTGGCGACTTTTTGCCCGTTTTCCTCGGGGATAAACGAGAAGTCGGTCATCTCGTTGTTGAGCATGAAACCCTGAACCATGATGTGCGAGCCGAACGCCGACTCGATGGTGGTGGTCATCGACACGGCGCCGCCTGCATCATCGACGGCCACCACTTGCGAAGTGGAAATCCGCAGCGGCGAACGGTCCGGCGCATAGGCCACCCGGATACCCGGCGGAGTGCCGGGTTTGGCCGTGCCCATGCTGCGTTCGCCGATCAGGGCGGCGCGGCTGGCAAGGTAGGCGGGGTCGACCAGGCCTTTGACCGGCACCGGGACGAAGTCGGTATCGGCGACGTACTGAGCGCGGTCGGCGTAGGCCAGGCGTTCGGCTTCAGAGATCAGGTGCACGGCTTGCGGGACGGGTTCGATGCCGGCCGGGGCCGCGGTCTTGACCGGTTTCAGCGGCGCCAGCGCCAGGCGCTTGTCGCGAGTCTCCAGGGCTTGCAATGTCCCGAGGATCTGCGCCACGGCGATCCCTCCCGACGACGGCGGCGGCATGCCGCAGACCTGCCAGCGCTTGTAGTCGGTGCACAGCGGCGCGCGCTCCTTGGCCTGGTAGTTGGCGAGATCGGTCAGGGACAGGCTGCCGGGGTTGGTGTGACCCTGAACCTTGGTCGCAATTTCCTCGGCGACGGGGCCTTTGTACAGGGCATCGGGACCTTCATGGGCGATGCGTTTGAACACGGCGGCCAAAGCCGGGTTCTTCAGGTTTGTGCCGACGGCTTTTGGGCTGCCATCGGCATTTCGGAAGTAAGCCATCATTTCCGCTGAATGCGGCATGGACGAATCCGCGGCGATCAACTGGTGCAGGCGTGGCGAAATGGCGAAGCCTTGTTCGGCGAGCTGGATGGCCGGTTCAAACAGTTGTGCCCAGGGCAGGCGTCCGTGTTTTTGATGGGCCAGTTCCAGAGCGCGCAGCACGCCCGGCGTACCCACTGAGCGCCCACCAATCTGCGCCTGGGTGAAGCCCATCGGTTGTCCGTTGGCCTGCAGGAAAAGCTTCTCGGTGGCGCCGGCCGGGGCGGTTTCACGTCCGTCGTAGGTGCGCACGGCTTTGCCATCCCAGAGTACGATCAATGCGCCGCCACCGATGCCCGAAGACTGTGGCTCGACCAGCGTCAACACCGCTTGCATCGCAATCGCGGCATCGATGGCCGAGCCGCCCCGGCGCAGCATCTCTCGCCCGGCTTCGGCCGCCAGTGGGTTGGCCGCCGCTGCCATGTATTTCTCGGCGTGCTGGGTGCGCAAGTCGGTGCGGAAACCGGTAGCGCTTTCCGGTGCGAGCGGCAGCGTCGGCAGCGAAGTGTTGTGGCACGCGGCCAGGCTCAAGGCACTGGCGAGCAGAACCAGGGCTGGCATGCGATAGCGGCGCAAAGGGAAGGTTGAGAACACGTGGGGTACTCCGTCCGTTGGATCTACGATCAATGGACTTTATCGGCCGACCGGGAGGGAAGCAAACCAGGTCCCACGGCACCGAAGTTTTTGTCCTTCATCAATGGCAGGATTTTCTGTAGGGTCGTTGCCAACAGACAGGCCAGAAGATCAACAAGAGGCAGACATGCAGACCGAGTTTCCCACCCAGCCGAGTTATCGCACTCAGCGCGAACAGTTTCTGGCGGCCGCGACTGCCGCAGGCGCAACCTTGACCGAGTATCCACACCCGCTCAAAGGGCCGTTTGGTGAGCCCTTGAGCACGGATGTGGCGCTATTGGGTGATCCGGGCGCCAAGCGCCTGTTGATTGCGTTGAGCGGCACTCACGGGGTCGAAGGCTTCTACGGCTCGGGCTGCCAGATCAAATGGCTGCAGGAGTTGGGCAAGCGTTCCCTGCCAACGGATGTCGCCGTAGTCATGATCCATGCCATCAACCCTTGGGGCATGGCGTGGTTGCGCCGGGTCAACGAAGACAACATCGACTTGAACCGCAATCACCTGGATTTCCAGCGACCGCTGCCAGACAACCAGGCCTACAACGCCCTGCATGAAATCTATGCCTGCCCGCAGTTGCGCGGTCCGCAGCGTGATCGTGCCGATGCCTTGCTCGACGAGCAGATCCGCCTGCACGGCTGGCCGGCAGTCATGTCGATTGTCGAGGGCGGTCAGCATGCTCATCCCGACGGCCTGTTTTTCGGCGGGCTGGCGCCGAGCTGGTCAAACCGCACGCTGCACAAGATCGTGCAAAAGCACGTGGCCCATGCCGAGGTCGCCATGTGTTTCGACTTGCACACGGGCGCTGGCGAGTACGGTCATCCGATGTTGTTGACCATCACCGAGTCCGTCTATCCGGCGCTGGCGGATGCGCAGGCGATTTATGGCCCGTGGCTCTACAGCCTGCAAACCGGCGCCGACACCGTCAGCGAAACGGGCGTGGCGGCAACAGCCACCGGCTACACCTCGCAGGCATTGATCGATGCGCTGCTGCAGGTACGGTTGATGCCTTTCGTCATCGAGTGCGGGACGTATCCGGGGCCGGACGTTCACCGGCATCTGCGCGATGACCACTGGCTGCATCTGCACGGCAACCCGAGTGATGCAGCAGGGCGCGAGATCAAGCTGAATCTGCTTGAGCAGTTCTATCCGGCGGATAGCGATTGGCAGGCGATGGTCTGGTTGCGGACGTGGCAGATCTGGGAGCGGGCGTTGTCTGCATTGCCGGCAGTGTAGGAGCGAGCTTGCTCGCGATGGTCGTTAACGATAACGCGTGTTTACTGGTTAAACGCGGCGCTCTTGAGTCCATCGTCGGAACGCCGCCCGGAGCAAGCTCGCTCCTACAGGCATAAAAAAACGGCTTACCTTGCGGTAAGCCGTTTTTAGTACTTGGTGGCTACACAGGGACTTGAACCCCGGACCCCAGCATTATGAATGCTATGCTCTAACCAACTGAGCTATGTAGCCAAGTGGCGCGCATTATTCACCGGTAACGGGGATGCGTCAAGCATAAATCTAAAATATTTCTCTGCGCTTTCAACCGTTTATCAAAATCTATCCTCTGAGCAGGGGTGAAGGGCAGCGCTGGAACCAGCGACTGGCCTGTTCGTACGCGTGCGCCAGTTGCAGGACAGCGAAGTCGGCCTGGTGTCTGCCGATGATTTGCAGGCCCATGGGCAGGCTGCTGGCGTTGAAGCCGACCTGTACGTTAGCCACCGGGCAACCGGACAAGGTGCCGGGAATCACCACCTCCATCCAGCGGTGATAAGTGTCCATAGTCACGCCTTCGATGGAGGCGGGCCACGCTTGGGTTTTATCGAACGGGAACACCTGGGCGCTGGGCAGCAGCACGTAGTCGTATTTTTCGAACAGCCTGGAGATCGCCCGATACCAGTCGCTGCGCGTCACCGAGGCGGCAAACACCTCGGTGGCCGAGAGTTTCAGGCCGTTCTCCACTTCCCAGCAGGCTTCCGGTTTCAACAGCGCACGTTTTTGCGGGTCGGCATAGGTCGCGCCCAACGAGCCGGCGACCATCCAGTGACGCAACGTCCGCCAACTGCTCCACAGCTTCTCTGGCGCGAATTCGGACTGTACGGGTTCGATATGGCAACCCAGGCTTTCGAAATCGCCGAAGGCCTTTTCGCACAATGAGAGGATGCCTTTTTCCATCGGCAGATAGCCGTTGAAGTCGCCGAGCCAGCCCAGACGAGTGCCTTTGAAGTCCCGATCCAGTGGTGCTGCAAAGGCGCTGCCGGACTCGGCAATGGACAGTGGCGCCCGCGCATCGGCCCCGGCCTGCACCGATAACAGCAACGCTGCATCGCGCACGCTGCGAGCCATGGGGCCTTCGTAGCCGAGCTGATCGATAAACAGATCAGCGCTGTCATCGAAGGGCACTCGGCCCTGTGACGGACGGAAGCCGAAGATGTTGTTGAAGGCGGCCGGGTTGCGCAGCGAGCCCATCATGTCGCTGCCGTCGGCCACCGGCACCAGGTGCATGGCCAGCGCCGCCGCCGCGCCACCGCTGCTGCCGCCGGCGGTCTTGCTCGGGTCGTAGGCGCAACCGGTCGCGCCGAATAGCGGGTTATAGCTTTGCGAGCCGAGACCGAATTCCGGGGTGTTGCTCTTGCCGATGATAATCGCGCCGGCAGCCTTGATCCGCTCAACCATGATGCCGTCGCGCTCGGGGATGAAGTCCTTGTACAGCGGCGAACCCAGTGTGGTGCGGATGCCCTGGGTCAGGGACAAGTCCTTGATGGCGTGGGGCAGGCCGTGCATCCAGCCCCTGTATTGACCACGAGCCAGTTCGGCATCGCGGATATCTGCCTGGGCCAGCAGGTCTTCTGGCGCTTGCAGGCTCACCAGCGCATTGACCAGCGGGTTGAAGCGTTCGATGTGGGCAAGATAAGTCTGCATCACTTCCCGGCAGGAAACCTGGCGCAGGCGGATGCGTTCGGCGAGCTCGTGGGCCTGCAACAGGACCAGTTCGCTGATGTTATTAGAGTTCATTGCAAGCGGCCTTTCAGACGGCTGGAAAAACGCCCCGCCATCGCGTCGGGGCGGTAGAGATCAACGCATCAGGTTGGTCCAGAGACGGTCGGCCAGGCGGATCGCGCCTTCGCCGCAGGTCTTGCTGAACACCACGTTGGTGCCTTCGGGAATGTGCAGCTCCGGCGCGTCCTTCAGGCCCGCATCGAGGAAGGGTTCCACACCCTTGATCGGGCTCTGGTGCTTGAGGAAGTTCTGGGTCATCGCCGCGTTTTCAGGCTGGCTGAGGAACGCGATGAAGGCCTTGGCGTTCGCCGGGTTCTTGCTGCCGGTCGGGATGACCATGTTGTCGACCCAGGCCAGCACACCTTCTTTCGGGTAGAGATACTTCAGGCTCGGTTTCATCTCCCGGGCGCGCATCGACGAGCCGCCCCAGAAGGTCGACATGTCGATTTCACCCGAGGCGAGGTTTTCGCGGATCGAGCCGGCCTTGGAACTGTAGGTCTTGACGAAGGGTTTCTGCGCCTTGAGCAGGGTCAGGATTTGCTGCATCTGCTTCGGGTCTTCACTGCACAGCGGAATGTTCAGGTACAGGCTGGCCATGTCCACCACGTCGCTGACCGAGTCGAACATGTTGATTCGCCCTTGCAGCTCGGCCGGTGGCTCGTAAAGCACCTTGAGGCTGTCGGCAGGGCCCTTGTAGCGCTCGGTGTTGAGCACCGCGCTGGTGGTGCCCCAGATGAACGGTACGGAGTAGGCGCCTTCCGGGTCCCAGGTGGGTTTTTTCAGGTTGTCGACGACGCTGGCGTAGTAGGGCTCGTTGACCGGGTCAAAGCGCTCCAGCAGTTTTTCCTTGATCAGGATCGGCACGAACTGGTGCGAGGGGATCGCCACGTCATAACCGGCACCGCCCTGTTTCAATTTGGCCAGCAGGGTTTCGTTGGAATCGTAGGAATCGACTGTGACTTCGATGCCGGTCTGCTTCTGGAATTTGGCGAGAATCTCCGGCGAAAAGTAACCGCTCCAGCTCACCACGTTGAGCTTTTCCGCGGCCTGAACGCTGCCGGCCATGGTCAGCGGTAAAGTCAGGAACAACGAAGTGCCGATGCTTGCAATCAACTTGCTCATGCTATTTCCCCACAGTGCGTAGAAGGTTCAGGATTTCTTTTTGCCCAACAGATAAGAGAGCGTGACGAACAGCACCGAGACGCCCAGGATCAGCGTTGAGACGGCGTTGACGTCCGGTGTCACGCCCATGCGCAACAGGCCGAAGATGAAGATCGGCAAGGTGGTGGTGCCGGCCTGGGAGACCATCATCGAGATCACGAAGTTATCCAGCGACACGATGAAGGCCAGCATCAGCCCGGAGAAAATCCCCGGCATCAGCAGCGGCAGGGTGACCTTGCGGAAGGTCCGCCATGGGCCGGCATACAGGTCGGCCGAGGCCTGTTCCAGGGACAGGTCCATGTCGTTCAGGCGTGCCCGTATTGGCAGAAAGGCGAACGGGATACAGAACACCGTGTGCGCGATGATCAGGTTGCCGTAGCCCAGGGACAGACCGATGGTGGAAAACAGCGCGAGGGTGGCGACGCCGACCACGATTTCCGGCAGCACCAGGGGCAACATGATCGCGCCCATGGACAGTTGCAGGCCCTTGAACTTCGCACCCCGTGAGGTGCCGAGGGCGGCGAGGGTGGCGATGGCCGTGGCGACCATGCTGGCGCAGACCGCGATCAACAGGCTGTTGCCGGCCGCCTGGCGCAGGGCCTGGTTGGCGAAGGCCGCGCGATACCAGTCGATGCTGAAACCGGTCCACACCGTGGCCGATTGGTTGGCGTTGAACGAGAACACCACCAGCACCACGATCGGTGCGTAGAGGTACAGATAGAACAGGAAACTGAAGCCGCCGAAGCCGGGGAAGTCCTGCACGCCCGCCGTATTGCGTTTGAACAGGCCGATCATCACGCACCTCCTTTGGCGATGCGCTGGCGCTCGGCACGCAAGGCATAAACCGTCAGTACCAACATCACCGCCGCCATCAACACCAGCGAAAGCGCCGCGCCGAATGGCCAGTTACGCGCATCGCTGAACTGGCGGAAGATCAGGTTGCCGAGCATCATCCGCGTGCCGCCGCCGAGCAGTTCCGGGGCGATCATCGCGCCCAGGCAAGGCACGAAGGTGAGGATGGCGCCGGCGAGAATTCCTGGTTTGGCGATCGGTAACACCACCTTGCGCAAGGTTCGAACGCGTCCGGCGTAGAGGTCCTGAGCGGCCTCGAGCAGGCGGATGTCCATTTTTTCCAGGGTGGCGTAGATCGGCAGCACCACGAAGGGCGCGTAGGTATAAACCAGCCCCAGCAGCACCGCGCCGTCGGTGTAGAGCAGTTGCAGCGGTTGGTCGATGACCCCGAGGCCCATCAGGCTGTTGTTGATCACCCCGGTGTTGCGCAGCAGCAGAATCCACGCATAGGTGCGGATCAACAGGTTGGCCCAGAACGGCACGGTGATCAGGAAGATCAGCAGGCCGCGACGATGAGCTGGTTGCATGGCCAGCCATACCGCCACCGGAAAACCGATCAACAGGGTGATGAGCGTGGTCAGCCCGGCGATACCTATCGAGCGCAGGGCGATGATCAGGTAGGAGTCGGCGAAGGCCAGGCTGTCATCCAGTTGCCGCTCGAACAGCAGCGAGGTGTAGGCGTCGCTGCTGAATACCTTGTTCACCCCGCCGTAGGGGTTGGCCTCCATCAGCGAGTAACCGATGACGATCAGGATCGGCACGATCAGAAACAGGCCGATGGCGATCAGGGCGGGGCTGACACCGAGAAAGCTCTGGAAGGCCCGCCGACGTTCCAGCGTGTTGGCAATCGGTAAAGCGTGCATGGCAATTCCTCGTGCTCAATCGTGCAGGACACTGGCGCTGCCCTGGTCGAACAACAGACCGGCCTGGCTGCCGACGGCGAAGCGTTTGCTCTGGTCGACGCAGTTGGGGGTGCGCACGGTGAGGCGTGAACCGTCGCTCAGGCTGACCTGGTATTGCAGGTCGGTGCCGAGGTAGATCTGCGCTTCGATCCGGCACGGCAAGGCACATTCGGTATTGCCCGGTACCAGATGCAAACGCTCGGGGCGCACGGACAATGCGACGTTGGCACCGACCCGCACATCGCTGCATGGCTGTGCAGGCAGCGGATGACCGGCCGGGCCGGCGAACCAGGCCAGACCGTCTTCGACACGGGTGACCGTGCCTTCGATGAAGTTGGTTTCACCGATGAAGTCCGCCACGAAGCGATTGCGCGGGTGTTCGTAGATGTCTTCCGGGCGGCCGACCTGCTGCACTTCGCCTTCGGACAACACGGCGATGCGGTCGGACATGGTCAGGGCTTCTTCCTGGTCATGGGTAACGAAGATGAAGGTGATGCCGGTGCGGGCCTGAATGGTTTTCAACTCTTCGCGCATGGCCTGGCGCAGCTTGAGGTCCAGCGCCGAGAGTGGTTCGTCGAGCAGCAAGACTTTGGGATGCGGCGCCAATGCACGAGCGAGGGCCACGCGCTGTTGCTGACCGCCGGACAGTTGCGCCGGCTTGCGGTTGGCAAAGCGCTCCATCTGCACCAGGGCGAGCATCTCGCGCACTCGTTCGGCCATTTGCGTTTTGTTCAGGACTTTGCCCATCGGGTGGGACTCAAGACCAAAGGCCAGGTTCTCGGCGATGGTCATGTGCGGGAACAACGCGTAATGCTGGAACACCGTGTTGACCGGGCGCTGGAAGGGCGGGCGGTCGGCGATGTTTTCGCCGTAGAGCAGAATCTCGCCTTCAGTAGGGAATTCGAACCCGGCGATCATCCGCAGGAGCGTGGTTTTGCCGCAGCCCGAAGGGCCGAGAAGGGTAAAGAACTCGTTGTCGCGAATGTCCAGGTCGATGCTTTTCAGCGCCACCGGGCCAGTCTTTGGATCACCGTAGACTTTGCGCACTGAGCGGATGGACACCGCCAGCGTTTGCAGCGAATGCAGGGCATTCATGCGTTACCTCCGATTCCCCCATCGCCTGCGCACGTGCTGAAAACAGCTGTGCCTTCGGGCCATGGATATTATTTTTCTGGGCAGGATCGAGATTGCGTTCGGGTGTTGTAACCAGCTGTTTTTTTGTTCTGCTGTGGATCGATTATCAGCGAGGGGTTGCGGGGGCGAAACTTCAATTTTAACATAGGGGCTGTTAAAAAATTTAACAGCAGAAGGCGCCCGGAAACCATGCCTGACCACCGTTTGCCGCCACTCAACGCGGTGCGTGCCTTTGATGCCGCGGCCCGGTTGGGCAGCTATGTCGAAGCCTCCAAGGCCCTGCACGTGACCCAGCCGGCCATCGGCCGTCACGTGAAGTTGCTGGAAGACTGGCTGGGCATCCAACTGTTCGAGCGCACCTCTCGCGGGGTCAACCTGACGACGGCGGGGGAGAAGTACCACCGCAAGATCACCGCCGCCTTGCAGCTGATCATCGAGGCCGGAAAAGAGGCGCAGCCCAAACACGCCGAGCGCTGGCTGCGCATCATGGTGGTGCCGGGGTTCGCCAAGCGCTGGCTGATGCCGCGCATCGAGGCCATGCGTCATCTGCGCCCGGGCTTGAAGTTCGCCATCGAACCCAATTCGACCTTCACCGAAGTGGATGGCAAAAGTGCTGACCTGGGCATCGTCTACGGATTGGACGGCCAATATGCCCACTCCCGCACCAGCCTGATTTGTCCTCGGGTGTTTCCAATCTGTTCCCCCGATTATCTGGCCAGCGTCGAGCCCATCGACAGCCCCGCGGACCTGGTGAAGCACAACCTGATCCACGTCGATGACGGCGAGTGGTGGAACCTGTGGTTCGCCGCCAACGACCTCGACATCCACCTCAATTCGGACATGCTCTACGTCAACAACGACCACGCGCTGTCGGTGGCCGAGAGCGGGCAGGGCATTGCGCTGGCCAACGAAGTGCTGGTGCGCGAAGAACTCCATAGCGGCAAGCTGGTGCGGGTGGTGGACGCGCAAGTGAAGCTGGAAAGCTACCGGGTGCTGACGCCGTCCGCCGAGCTCTCGGCGGACGTGGCGTGGTTTATCGACTGGCTCAAGACCGAGCTGGAGCAGGACTTCCCGGAAGCGGTGATCCGCGCCTGAGAAGTCCTGGCGGACTCAACTCAAGCGGAAGCGCCCGGTGTTGTCGCTGAGGGCCTTGCTGCCGTGGCTCAGGGTGTCCGCCGCCTGGTTCACCGCGCGGGCCCCTTCGAGCAAACGTACCGCCGCTTGATCGACCTGCTGGATGTTGCCGCTGACCTCGTCGGCGGTACTGGCCTGTTCTTCCACCGCCGTGGCGATGTGCGCCAGGGTATCGGTGACGCTCTGCACCGCACTGGCGATTTCCCCGAGCCGTTCACCGAGGCCGGTGACCGCTTGTGCATCGGACTCTGCCTGACTGCACGCGGCTTGCATCAGGCTGACGGCCTCATTCACCGTGTTGCGCAGGCTGTCGACCGTGCCGGCAATCTGTGCAGTCGACGATTGCGTGCGTTGGGACAGGCTGCGCACCTCATCGGCCACCACCGCGAAGCCACGCCCTTGCTCGCCCGCCCGTGCCGCTTCGATAGCGGCGTTGAGTGCCAACAGGTTGGTCTGCTCGGCGACGCCGCGAATGGTGTCGACCACCAGTTGAATCTGCTGCCCTTGTTCACTGACCCGGCCCAGTGCCGCAGCGGTCTCGTTCAGGCGCTGATTGAGTTGCTGGATGCTCGCGGTGGTGCGCTGGCTGTCACGGCTGCTGTCGGCGGCAATGCGCCGGGTGTGCTGGGCGCTGCCGGACGCCTGTTCGCAACTGTGGGCCACCCCTTGTGAGGTGGCGGCCAGTTGCGTCGCCGCAGCGGCAATCTGGCTGATCTGCAGCTGCTGGGCTTCGACTTCGCCCAAGGCGTCGCTGGAATGATGATTGAGGGTTTGCACTGCGTTGCTCAGTTGCAGGGTTTCGTGATCCACCCCTTGCAGGCTGGTGCGCAGTTGCACCACGGCGACGTTCAGCGCGGTACTGATGACTGCCAGTTCGTCCCGGCCTTGAACCGGCACTTGCAGGCTCAGATTGCCATCGCGCAAGGCCTCGGCCAGCACCGTGATGCCGCTGGCGCTGCGGCGGATCGAGGCCTGCAAACAGATGAACAGATACAGCGCGGCCAACAGCAGGCAGCCCAACACGGCGGCCACCACAATGAACTGGCGGATTGCCGAGTCGTGGTAGTAATCCAGGCGTTGATCCAGCGACACCAGCGACTGCTGGCGCAACGAGGTTAGATCGGAGAGCAGGGCATCCAGAGTGCGTTCGAAGTCATCCGGCTTCAGGTTGATGCTGCCGCCGAACACGCCGTCATCCAGCACCTTCAGGCCTGCGTCCAGGTGCTTGAGGCTGTCGTGATATTGCCCGGCCCAGGTTTGCAGAGCGCTGGGCAGGCGTGCTTCGAGCAGGCCTGCGGTTTTCACCAGCTGCTCTCGTGCATCGCCGATGCGGCTGCGCAAGTCGCGCAGTTGCAGACGGCTTTGCAGGGTGAACTGCCCAGACACCACCGAGGCCTGACCCACCGCTGCCAGACGACCGACCCGTTCGATCAGGTCTGGCGCATGCTGTGTGGAAATCTGCGTCAGCAAATAAGTCTCCAGCCACGGCGCCAGCGTCAGGCGATTGTCCATGGCGATCTGTTCGCGCAAGGCTTGCAGGGCGCTCAAGGCGTTGGTGAAGCGATCATAGCCATCGGGCCACCAGCCAACGTTGCTCAGGTTTTTTGAGTCGAGGCCATCGAGGGCGGTTTGCAGGGCCTGATAACGCAACAGGGTTTCGCCCTCGGCGTTTTCTTTTTGCAGGGCGTTGCCCAACTCGGCAGTGGCCTGGCTGACGGCGGGCTGAACCGCATCGAAGGCGGCCATCGCGGCGAGGGTGGCGGGCGTTGGCTGGCGATTGGTTTCCGTGGCGCGCCACCGGGCGGCACGATCACGCTGGGCGCCGAGCAGGTCATCCAGCGCATCAAGCGCCAGCAGTTGCCGCACCCCGGCGCGTTCGCCGGAGATCAGGCTGAGTTTGTCGCGATAGTCCTGGCCGATCATCCACAGGCTGCCGGCCAGCGGCAGGATAAACAGCAGAAACAACAGCTGGAATTTGCGTGCGAAGCCGAAGCGCCCCAGCAGCCCGATCCCCGGTGATAAAAAAGCCTGCATGCCCCATGACTCCTCTGGACACCACGCACCATTGGCGTGCGCCGGAGGTTGTTGCCCCCGACTCGTGCCCTCTTAAAAGGCCTCGAAAGTTCACCCTTGTCCGCTCTGTAGGCCGACTCTGTGGCGAAACTTCCCATTCTTGGTCTCCTTTGTAAGGAGGCCGCGTTCAAGCAGACAAGGAAGGCAAGATTCAGACCATGGCTTTGCGCCATCAAGGTTGTGGCGATGAAAAACGAGGTCGTTAGCAGGCTAAGGGGATGGCGTTGCTGCACTGAAAAATGGCACATTGATGTATCTGCCTGTTTGTACCCACCTGTTGTACGGAAACCCCCATGGCTATCAGCAACGCCCAGTCCGGCTCAGTGCCGGCGTCCACTACGCCCCAAAGCAGTCCCCTGGTGATGCGCATCATCGGCGCGGTAGCGCTGGCGCATTTGATCAACGACCTGATCCAGTCGGTGCTGCCGTCGATCTACCCGATGCTCAAGGCCAACTATGGCCTGACCTTCACCCAGGTCGGCCTGATCACCCTGACGTTCCAGTTGACGGCCTCGCTGCTGCAGCCGTGGGTCGGTTACTACACCGACCGCCATCCCAAGCCGTGGTTGTTGCCGGCGGGGACGGTCTGCACCCTGGTCGGGATTCTGATGATGTCGGTGGTCGGCAGCTTTCCGTTGATTCTGCTGGCGGCAGGCTTGATCGGCATCGGTTCATCGACCTTCCACCCGGAAGCGTCCCGCGTGGCGCGCCTGGCTTCAGGCGGGCGCTTCGGGCTGGCGCAATCGACCTTCCAGGTCGGCGGTAATGCAGGCTCGGCGTTCGGCCCGTTACTGGCGGCGGCGATCATCATTCCCTATGGCCAAGGGCACGTGGCGTGGTTCGGCCTGTTCGCGGTGTTTGCGCTGTTCGTGCTCTACCGGATCAGCCGCTGGTACGCCAACCACTTGAACCTGTTCAAGCTCAAGCAAGGCCAGGCGGCGACTCACGGCCTGTCCAAGGGCCGAGTGACCAGCGCGTTGGTCGTGCTCGGATTGCTGGTGTTCTCCAAGTATTTCTACATGGCCAGCCTCACCAGCTACTTCACGTTCTACCTGATCGAGAAGTTCGACCTGTCGGTGGCCAGCTCGCAGCTGCACCTGTTCCTGTTTCTCGGCGCAGTAGCCGCGGGGACATTCTTTGGCGGGCCGATTGGCGACAGGATCGGGCGCAAGGCAGTGATCTGGTTCTCGATCCTCGGCGTTGCACCGTTCACTTTGCTGCTGCCCCATGTCGACCTGTTCTGGACCAGCATTCTCAGCGTGGTCATCGGCTTCATCCTCGCCTCGGCGTTCTCGGCCATCGTGGTGTACGCCCAGGAATTGGTGCCGGGCAATGTCGGGATGATCGCCGGGGTATTCTTCGGCCTGATGTTCGGCTTCGGCGGGATTGGCGCGGCTTTGCTTGGGCATTTGGCGGACATTCGCGGTATCGAATACGTGTACTACCTGTGTTCGTTCCTGCCGTTGTTCGGGGTGTTGGCGATCTTCCTGCCGCGTACGAAGAAGACCTGACCCAACACAAATCCCTGTGGGAGCGAGCTTGCTCGCGATGACGGTGTATCAGCTTGCAGATCAGTTGGCTGACAGTCCGCTATCGCGAGCAAGCTCGCTCCCACAGTGGTTCGGTGGTGTGGCGGATGAATGTATCAGGCACAAAAAAGCCGCGTATCAAACGCGGCTTTTTCTTGGGCGTTGCGGCTTACACGTTGAAGCGGAAGTGCATCACGTCGCCGTCTTTGACGATGTAGTCCTTGCCTTCCAGACGCCATTTACCGGCTTCCTTGGTACCGGCTTCGCCCTTGTATTGGATGAAGTCGTTGTAGGCGATCACTTCGGCGCGGATGAAGCCTTTTTCGAAGTCGGTGTGGATCACGCCAGCGGCTTGTGGTGCGGTGGCACCGACGCGGACGGTCCAGGCGCGGACTTCTTCGACACCGGCGGTGAAGTAGGTCTGCAGGTGCAGCATTTCGTAGCCGGCGCGGATCACGCGGTTCAGGCCAGGCTCTTCGAGGCCCAGGGCTTCGAGGAACATGTCTTTCTCTTCGCCGTCATCGAGTTCGGCGATTTCCGCTTCGATCTTGTTGCACACCGGTACAACCACGGCGCCTTCTTCTTCAGCGATGGCGCGTACAACGTCCAGGTGCGGGTTGTTCTCGAAACCGTCTTCAGCGACGTTGGCGATGTACATGACCGGCTTGGTGGTCAGCAGGTGGAAGCCCTTGATCACCGCTTTCTCGTCGGTGCCCATGTTCTTCATCAGGCTGCGCGCTGGCTTGCCTTCGGTGAAGTGAGCGATCAGTTGCTCCAGCAGGCCTTTCTGGACCACTGCATCCTTGTCACCGCCCTTGGCGTTACGCGCGACTTTCTGCAGTTGCTTCTCGCAGCTGTCGAGGTCGGCGAAGATCAGTTCCAGCTCGATGATTTCGATGTCGCGTTTCGGGTCGACGCTGTTGGAAACGTGAATCACGTTCTCGTCTTCGAAGCAGCGGACCACGTGGGCGATGGCATCGGTTTCACGGATGTTGGCCAAAAACTTGTTGCCCAGGCCTTCGCCTTTCGACGCACCGGCTACCAGGCCCGCAATGTCGACGAACTCCATGGTGGTCGGCAGGATGCGCTTTGGATTGACGATGGCTGCCAGAGCTTCCAGACGCGGATCCGGCATCGGCACGATACCGCTGTTCGGCTCGATGGTGCAGAAGGGGAAGTTCTCGGCCGCGATCCCGGATTTGGTCAGGGCGTTGAACAGGGTGGACTTGCCGACGTTAGGCAGGCCGACGATGCCGCAATTGAATCCCATGGTGTTTCCCCTCGGATAAGAGTCAGGCCTTCTGGCTGTGCAGGTTTTTCATCGCGCGGTTCCATTCACCGGCGAGGATATCCGGCAGCACGCCGAGGGCAAAGTCGATGCTGGCATCGAGTTTTTCCTGTTCGGCGCGTGGCGCACGACCCAGGACGAAATTTGAAACCATACTGGCAACGCCCGGGTGGCCAATGCCAAGCCGCAAGCGATGAAAGGTATTCTGATTGCCCAGTTGCGCAATGATGTCGCGCAACCCGTTGTGACCGCCATGGCCGCCGCCCTGCTTGAGCTTGGCAACGCCGGGTGGCAGGTCGAGTTCGTCGTGCGCCACGAGGATTTCTTCAGGCGTGATGCGGAAGAAACCGGCGAGTGCCGCTACGGCCTGGCCGCTGCGGTTCATGTACGTGGTGGGAATCAGCAGACGAACATCCTGACCCTGATGCGAATAGCGCCCGGTCAGGCCAAAATATTTGCGGTCCGCCACAAGGTTCACGCCTTGTGCGTTCGCGATGCGCTCAACAAAAAGGGCCCCTGCGTTATGCCGGGTCTGTTCGTATTCAGCGCCTGGATTTCCCAGGCCAACGATCAGTTTGATGGCAGTCACGATAGGGGCCCTTCATTGGAGTGGTGGATAACATCGCCGCAATCAGGGAGAGCGGCGAAAGTGGACGAAAATTGCTCATTTACCATGATGTAAACTCCGCGTTCTCGCCCGCTTTCTCGCTATGCTCTAGTCCGCGATGTTTCCGGTCACTCCGGCGTACAGAGTAAAATTACTCTGCAGCGCCTTCTGCAGCTTCTGGAGCAACACGTGGAGCGTGGACGTTGGCAACAGCCTTGTCATCGCCGTGTGCCAGGGCCACGAACTCAACGCCTTTAGGAGCCTTGAGGTCCGACAGGTGAATGATCGAACCGATTTCAGCGTCAGCCAGGTCGACTTCGATGAACTCAGGCAGATCTTTCGGCAGGCAGGAAACTTCGATCTCGGCAACAACGTGCGAGATTTCGCCGCCTTTCTTGGTCGGTGCTTCTTCGTTGATGAAGTGCACTGGAACGATAGCGGTCAGTTTCTGGCCAGCTACTACGCGTACGAAGTCAGCGTGCATCACGTGGCCTTTGGCCGGGTGACGCTGCAGGGCTTTGATCACGACGTTCTGCTTGGTGCCACCAACGTTCAGCTCGATGATGTGGCTGTAAGCCGCTTCGTTTTCGAGCAGTTTGGCAACTTCTTTGGCCAGCATGCTGATGGATTCAGGGGCTTTTTCGCCACCGTAAACTACAGCTGGAACCAGGCTTGCGAGACGACGCAGGCGGCGGCTCGCACCTTTCCCCAGGTCGGAACGCACTTCAGCATTCAGGGTAAAATCGTTCATGTTGTATCTCCAAAATAACCACATTCGCCCCAGCGTTTGCGACCAGCGCTAAAGGCGATATGGGCAAAAAAGCCCCGCCCCGACAGGAATGCCGGGGCGGGGCGCTTTTCGTCAACGAGACATTTCGAGAAGGGCAGGGCCCTTAGCGGAACATCGCGCTGATCGATTCTTCATTGCTGATGCGGCGAACCGCCTCGGCAACTACCGGCGCGATATCCAGTTGACGGATACGCGAGCAGGCTTGTGCAGCAGCGGACAACGGGATGGTGTTAGTCACCACCAGTTCATCCAGCATGGAATTTTCGATGTTTTCGATCGCCCGACCGGACAGCACAGGGTGTGTGCAGTAGGCGAAAACCTTGGCAGCGCCATGCTCTTTCAAGGCCTTGGCCGCGTGGCACAGGGTGCCGGCGGTATCGACCATGTCATCGACCAGAATACAGGTACGCCCTTCGACATCACCGATGATATGCATCACTTCAGAGTGATTGGCTTTCTCACGGCGTTTGTCGATGATCCCGAGATCCACGCCCAGGGATTTGGCAACGGCACGTGCACGCACGACGCCACCAATGTCCGGGGACAC
This sequence comes from Pseudomonas sp. P4_C4, assembly GCF_056402055.1. Taxonomy (NCBI): domain Bacteria; kingdom Pseudomonadati; phylum Pseudomonadota; class Gammaproteobacteria; order Pseudomonadales; family Pseudomonadaceae; genus Pseudomonas; species Pseudomonas sp. P4_C4. The sequence continues at coordinate 38,106 of NZ_JBFUID010000053.1, forward strand.
GATCATCAGGTTTTCGAAGCGCTGATCTTCGATGTCATCCACCAGAACCGGGGAGCCGTAGATGTTATCTACCGGAATATCGAAGAAACCCTGGATTTGGTCAGCATGCAGATCAACCGTGAGAACACGGTCGATGCCGACTACGGTAAGCATGTCAGCCACGACTTTCGCGCTGATAGCCACACGTGCGGAACGCGGACGGCGATCCTGACGGGCATAACCAAAGTAAGGAATAACAGCAGTGATACGAGTAGCCGAGGAGCGGCGGAAGGCATCAGCCATCACTACCAGTTCCATCAGGTTATCGTTGGTCGGAGCGCAAGTCGGCTGAATAATGAAAACGTCTTTACCGCGGACGTTTTCATTGATCTCGGCTGTAATTTCGCCATCGGAGAATTTACCGACAGAGATGTCACCGAGAGGGATATGCAGCTGACGTACGACACGCCGAGCCAGATCGGGGTTAGCGTTCCCCGTAAAGACCATCATCTTGGACACGCGCAGTACCTGAAGGCTGAGGGTAACCTGGATGAGTATAGGAAAATGGCAGGGGCGGCTGGATTCGAACCAACGCATGGCAGGATCAAAACCTGCTGCCTTACCGCTTGGCGACGCCCCTGTATCTGTTGCAACGATTACCCAGTAATCGGTTCCTTTAGAGCAGACCTTGAAGCTTGCGATGCAACATCGAAACGTTGCTTCCTTTTGCTACAAAACCTGTAAGGGTCTCTGTAAGAAGGGCCGAGACTTTATCAGCTTCAGCTTTGCTTGGGAAGCCCCCAAACACACAACTTCCAGTTCCGGTGAGTTTTGCTTCGGTAAATTTACCTAACAAATTCAAAGCGTTACGTACCTCTGGATAACGCCTTGTTACCACCGGCAAGCAGTCATTACGACTGTTTCCCTTGGGAACGGGGCGCACTTTAATGGGAGGAGTGTTACGTGTCAACAACGGATCTGAAAAAATTTCTGCCGTACTTACAGAGACTTGCGGCACCAGCACGAGATACCACGGTTCTTCCGGGTCGACAGGGGTCAGTTTCTCCCCCACGCCCTCGGCAAAAGCCGCGTGGCCACGTACGAAAACCGGGACGTCGGCGCCCAGCGTCAACCCCAGGCCAGCCAGGTGATCTTCATCCCAGCCCAATTGCCACAGGTGATTGAGGCCGAGCAAAGTCGTTGCGGCATTCGAACTGCCGCCACCGATACCACCGCCCATGGGCAGGATCTTGTCGATCCAGATATCGACGCCCAGCGAGCAAGCGGACTGCTCCTGAAGTTTTTTCGCGGCCTTGACGATCAGGTTGCTGTCGTGGGGGACGCCTGGGAATTCGGTGTGCAGTCGGATGACACCGTCATCGCGCAGGGCATAGGTGATTTCGTCGCCGTAATCGAGAAACTGAAACATCGTCTGCAGTTCGTGGTAGCCGTCTTCGCGGCGCCCCAGAATGTGCAGCATCAAATTGAGTTTGGCCGGAGATGGCAAAGTCAGGCGATTGGCTGGCATGTCATGACCCCAGTTTGCGTGGTTGCCAGGCCTTGATCACCAGTGTGACGTCAAGGTCGGAGCCATGCAGCTTGATTCGCTCGGGCAGCCAGTAACCGTTTTGCTGGGTGTAGTCGGTGTATTCGACCTGCCAGCCATCCTGTTCGAGGTTGGCCAGGCGACTGTCGGCATCCAGTGTCAGGCGACTTTTGCTGTCCGGAGACGGAAGCCCACGCACCCACCAGGCCAGGTTGGACACCGGCAATTTCCAGCCCAGCTGTTCTTCGAGCAGCACTTCCGGATTCGGCGCGTCGTAACGTCCCTGGTTGGCAACCTCCAGCGACACCTTGCCCGGACGTCCGGTCAGGCGAGCCGCGCCGCGGCCTAACGGACCGGACAGGCGAATGTCGTAGTAATCCTGGCGCTGCAACCAGAACAGCGTGCCACTGCCCGAGTCTTTCGGGGCGCGGATGCCGATCTTGCCGTCGATCTGCCAGCCATCGAGGGCAGTGAGTTGCTCTTTGTGCTCGCGCCACTGGGCGGGATTGCCGTGCCCCTCGACCGATTCGCGTGGACCCAGGCCCGCGCAACCGGCAAGTAGGGCGATAAAACTGAAAACGATGAAATGGCGCAAAAACATAATCTTAAAGAGTCTCTGATCCGGTCAGGCGTTTGATGGTGCCGCGCAGGGTCGGGCTGTCGGGTTGTTCCTTGAGGAACTTGCCCCAGATCTGTTTGGCTTCGCGCTGTTTGCCGTTGGCCCACAGGACTTCGCCCAGGTGAGCGGCGACTTCCTGATCGGGGAAGCGATCCAGGGCTTGACGCAACAGGCGCTCGGCTTCGTCGAGATTGCCCATGCGGTAATTCACCCAGCCAAGGCTGTCGAGTACCGCCGGGTCTTCCGGACTGATCTGGTGCGCCTGTTCGATCAGGGCCTTGGCTTCGGCGTAGCGCGTGGTGCGGTCGGACAGGGTGTAGCCGAGGGCGTTCAACGCCATGGCATTGTCCGGGTCGCGCTTGATGATCGTGCGCAGGTCTTTTTCCATCTGTGCCAGGTCATTGCGTTTTTCCGCCTGCATGGCGCGGGTGTAGAGCAGGTTCAAATCGTCCGGATATTGCTGCAAGGCTTGTTGCAGAACATTCCAGGCCTTGTCGCCCTGATTGTTGGCAGACAGGGTTTCGGCTTCGATCAGGTACAACTGGATCGCGTAATCCGGCTGCTCGTCGCGCTCTGCCGCCAGCTTGCGTTGGGCTTCGGCGGTCCTGCCGTTGTTCATCAGGATGTCGGCCTGACGCAATTGCGCCGGCAGGAAGTCGCTGCCCGGGCCAACCTTGGCGTATTCAATCAGCGCGCCTTGCGGGTCATTTTGTTCTTCGGCGATGCGACCGAGATTCAGGTGCGCCGAGTCGACGTGGCTTTCCCGGGCGATCAGGTCTTCCAGGTAACCCTTGGCCTCGTTCCAGGCCTTGGCTTCCAGGCAGACCAGTGCCAGGGAGTAACGCAGTTCGTCGTCCTCCGGGTATTGCTGAACCAGGCTCGAAAACTCGGCCTTGGCGTCGTCCATACGGTTCTGTTCAACCAGCATGCGTGCGTAAGTCAGGCGCAGGCGCTTGTCGTCCGGATATTTCTTGATGCTTTTTTGCAGCAGCGGCAAGGCTTCGTCACCGCGATTCAGGGTTTGCAACAGGCGTGCACGCAGCAGAATCGGGGCAATTTCGCCGTCGTCCGGCGGATTGTTTTCCAGCAGCTTCAGCGCGCCTTTGGTATCGCCATCCTGTTGCATCAGCAGCGCCTTGCCGAAAATCAGCTGGCTGTTGTCCGGATGACGCTGCAACAAACGGTCGAAGCTTTTCATCAAGCCGTTGCGGGTGTCCTGGTCGGTGTCGGCCGCGGACAGCGCGAGGAAGTCGAAATGCGTGTCACCCTTGCCTTGCAGGACTTTCTCCATATAGACCATGGAGTCGTCATAACGACCGGCGCGTGCCAGTTGCACGGCGGCGGCGCGTTGCGCTTCGAGGTCGTTGGGGGCGTTTTTGGCCCAGATCAGCGCGGTGTCCAGGGCTGCCTGATCGGCGCCCAGATATTCGGCGATACGGAATGCCCGCTCGGAAATGCCCGGATCCTGGGTATTGATGGCCTGGGTCACATAGTTGTCCAGGGCAATGTCGAAACGATTGCGCTGGCCAGCCAGTTCGGCGCTCAACAGGCTGAAGATGGTGTCCTCGCTGAATGAGCTGTAGACCTTGGGCTTTTCAGGGACCGGGGTGCTGTCTTCAACCGGCGACGTACCGTCCGACGGAACGGGTGCCAAGGCCTGGCAGCCGCTGAGGAAGACAAAAGCGAGGAGCAACGCGGAAGATCTATTCATATAGGAAGAGGACGACTAACCTGCGGTCGGATCATCATGACACAAGCTTTCAGCCAAACATAACCGGCCTGGCATTTTCCCGAGAACACCGGTCCCCGTGTAGGAGCTGCCGAAGGCTGCGATCTTTTGATCTTGATCTTTGAAGGCAAAAGATCGCAGCCTTCGGCCAACGTTGGCGCCATCTACCGAAGCGATAGATATCGAGTGGTTGTTCTGATTCCGTCGAAGTAGGACAATTACCGGCTTCACGTCACCATCAGCGACTTTGAATGGCCTTCCTTGCACTCGGTATTAACCACAAGACTGCTTCAGTAGACGTCCGCGAGCGCGTGGCTTTTACCCCTGAGCAGCTGGTTGAGGCCTTGCAGCAGCTCTGCCGACTCACCGACAGCCGCGAAGCTGCGATCCTCTCCACCTGCAATCGCAGTGAACTCTATATAGAACAGGATCACCTGTCGGCGGATGTCGTGCTGCGCTGGCTGGCCGAATATCATCATTTGAGCTACGACGAGCTGCGCGAAAGCGCCTATGTGCATGAAGATGATGCGGCAGTTCGTCACATGATGCGGGTGGCTTCCGGGCTCGACTCGCTGGTGTTGGGCGAACCGCAGATTCTCGGCCAGATGAAGTCGGCCTATGCCGTGGCCCGCGAGGCCGGCACCATCGGGCCGTTGCTCGGGCGGCTGTTCCAGGCCACGTTCAATGCGGCCAAGCAGGTGCGCACCGACACTGCCATCGGCGAGAACCCGGTGTCGGTGGCGTTTGCCGCGGTGAGCCTGGCCAAGCAGATTTTCAGCGACCTGCAACGCAGCCAGGCCTTGTTGATCGGCGCCGGCGAGACCATCACCCTGGTCGCCCGCCATCTGCACGACCTGGGGGTGAAGCGCATAGTGGTCGCCAACCGTACCCTGGAGCGCGCGAGCATTCTGGCCGAGCAGTTTGGTGCCCATGCGGTGTTGTTGTCGGATATTCCGGCAGAGCTTGTGCGCAGCGATATCGTCATCAGTTCCACCGCCAGCCAGTTGCCGATTCTGGGCAAGGGTGCGGTGGAAAGCGCCTTGAAACTGCGCAAGCACAAACCGATCTTCATGGTAGATATCGCTGTTCCCCGCGATATCGAGCCAGAAGTCGGCGAGCTGGACGACGTTTACCTCTATAGCGTCGACGACCTCCACGAAGTGGTCGCCGAGAACCTCAAGAGCCGTCAGGGCGCAGCCCAGGCCGCCGAAGAGATGGTCTCGGTCGGCGCCGAAGATTTCATGGTCCGCTTGCGCGAGTTGGCAGCGGTGGACGTGCTCAAGGCCTATCGTCAACAGAGCGAACGCCTGCGTGACGAAGAATTGCAAAAGGCCCAGCGCATGCTGGCCAACGGCACCAGTGCCGAAGAGGTGCTGGTGCAACTGGCCCGCGGGCTGACCAACAAACTGTTGCACGCACCGAGCGTGCAGTTGAAAAAGCTCTCTGCCGAAGGTCGCCTGGATGCGCTGGCGATGGCCCAGGAACTCTTTGCCCTCGGTGAGGGCTCATCGGATAGCTTTTCGGATAAAAAACCGCAATGAAAGCGTCACTGCTCAATAAGCTGGATATTCTCCAGGACCGTTTCGAGGAATTGACTGCCCTGCTGGGCGACGGCGAGGTCATTTCCGATCAGAACAAGTTCCGCACCTATTCCAAGGAGTACGCGGAAGTTGAACCGATCGTGGGCGTCTATAAAGAACTGCTGAAAGTGCAGGACGACCTCGAAGGTGCCCAGGCACTGCTCAAGGACAGCGACCCGGACATGCGTGAAATGGCCGTGGAAGAAGTCCGCGAGGCCAAGGAACGTCTGGTCACGCTCGAAGCCGACCTGCAACGCATGCTGCTGCCCAAGGACCCGAACGACGGGCGCAACGTGTTTCTCGAAATCCGTGCCGGCACCGGCGGCGACGAGGCAGCGATTTTCTCTGGTGACCTGTTCCGCATGTATTCGCGCTACGCCGAGCGCCGTGGCTGGCGAGTGGAGATCCTCTCGGAAAACGAGGGTGAACACGGCGGCTATAAAGAGGTGATTGCCCGGGTCGAGGGCGACAACGTCTACGGCAAGCTGAAATTCGAATCCGGCGCGCACCGCGTGCAGCGGGTTCCGGCGACCGAATCCCAGGGCCGCATCCACACGTCGGCCTGCACCGTGGCGGTGTTGCCCGAGCCGGACGAGCAGGAAGCCATCGAGATCAACCCGGCCGACCTGCGCGTCGATACCTATCGCTCCTCTGGCGCCGGTGGCCAGCACGTCAACAAGACCGACTCGGCGATCCGCATCACGCACTTGCCATCCGGCATCGTGGTCGAGTGCCAGGAAGAACGTTCACAGCACAAGAACCGCGCCCGGGCGATGTCCTGGTTGTCGGCCAAGCTGAACGATCAGCAGACCTCTGCCGCGGCCAATGCCATCGCCAGTGAGCGCAAGTTGCTGGTCGGTTCCGGTGATCGCTCCGAACGTATCCGCACCTACAACTTTGCCCAGGGCCGGGTCACCGACCACCGGGTCAACCTGACCCTGTATTCCCTCGACGAGATCCTCGCCGGCGGTGTAGAGGCGGTGATCGAGCCGTTGCTGGCCGAATACCAGGCCGATCAACTGGCAGCGATAGGTGAGTAAATGACGATCATTGCCAGTTTGTTGCGCGCCGCCGATTTGCCCGACTCGCCCACGGCGCGTCTGGATGCCGAATTGCTGCTGGCGGCGGCCTTGGGCAAGTCCCGCAGTTTCCTGCACACCTGGCCGGAGCGCATCGTGCCGAGCGAAGCGGCGCTGACGTTCGCCGAATATTTGCAGCGCCGCCGCAACGGTGAGCCGGTGGCCTATATCCTCGGCCAGCAGGGTTTCTGGAAGCTGGATCTGGAAGTGGCACCGCACACATTGATCCCGCGCCCGGACACCGAACTGCTGGTGGAGGCCGCGCTGGAACTGTTGCCGGCCACACCGGCTAAAGTACTCGACCTCGGCACCGGCAGCGGCGCGATTGCCCTGGCCCTGGCCAGCGAACGTCCGGCCTGGAGCGTCACTGCCGTGGACCGAATTCTGGAAGCCGTGGCCCTGGCCGAACGCAATCGCCAGCGTCTGCACCTGGGCAACGCCACCGTGCTGAGCAGCCATTGGTTCAGTGCCCTGGAAGGTCAGCGTTTTCAACTGATCATCAGCAATCCGCCCTACATCGCAGCGGCCGATCCGCATCTGGTTGAGGGCGATGTGCGCTTTGAACCGGCCAGTGCTTTGGTGGCCGGTGTCGACGGGCTCGAGGATCTGCGCCTGATCGTCGCCCAGGCGCCGGACCATCTGGACGCCGGCGGTTGGCTGATGCTCGAACACGGCTACGATCAGGCCGAGGCGGTCCGCGATTTGCTGCTGACCCGCGGATTTGAAGAAGTCCACAGCCGCACCGATCTGGGCGGTCACCAACGCATCAGTCTGGGGCGCCTGCCGTGCTGAATGATCAGGAGTTGCTGCGTTACAGCCGGCAGATTCTGCTGCAACACATCGATATCGACGGCCAATTGCGGCTCAAGGAAAGCCGCGTATTGATCGTCGGTCTTGGCGGCCTTGGCGCACCAGTGGCGCTGTATCTGGCGGCGGCAGGTGTGGGTGAATTGCATCTGGCGGACTTCGACACGGTCGATCTGACCAACCTGCAACGCCAGATCATTCACGACACCGACAGTGTCGGCATGTCCAAGGTCGATTCGGCAATCAAGCGCCTGAGCGCGATCAATCCCGAGATCCAGTTGATCGCCCATCGTGCGGCGCTGGACGAAGACTCCCTGGCCGCCGTGGTGGCCGGGGTGGATCTGGTCCTCGATTGTTCTGACAATTTTTCCACCCGTGAAGCGGTCAACGCCGCTTGCGTAACCGCCGGCAAACCGCTGGTCAGCGGCGCGGCGATTCGCCTCGAAGGGCAACTGTCGGTGTTCGATCCGCGTCGGCCGGAGAGTCCGTGCTACCACTGCCTATACGGGCACGGCAGCGAAGCCGAACTGACCTGCAGCGAAGCCGGCGTGGTCGGTCCGCTGGTGGGGCTGGTCGGCAGTCTGCAAGCGCTTGAAGCGCTGAAATTGCTGGCCGGATTCGGCGAGCCGCTGGTGGGGCGCCTGCTGTTGATCGATGCCTTGGGCACGCGCTTCCGTGAATTGCGGGTCAAGCGTGATCCGGGTTGCAGCGTCTGTGGGTCGAAACATGCGTGAAGCACCGATTGGTGTGTTCGACTCCGGTGTCGGCGGGCTCTCGGTGCTAGCCGAGATCCAGTGCTTGCTGCCCAACGAGACGCTGATGTACGTCGCCGACTGCGGGAATATTCCCTATGGCGAGAAAACCCCGGAATTTATCCAGCAGCGTTGCAGCGTGATGGCCGACTTCTTTCAGCAACAGGGCGCCAAGGCCCTGGTGCTGGCCTGCAACACGGCGACGGTGGCTGGCGTCGCCGACTTGCGCCGCGACTATCCCGAATGGCCCATTGTCGGCATGGAGCCGGCAGTCAAACCGGCCGCCGCCGCAACCCGCTCCGGCGTGGTGGGGGTGCTGGCCACCACCGGCACCTTGCAGAGCGCCAAGTTCGCCGCATTGCTCGACCGCTTCGCCACGGACGTGAAAGTGATCACCCAGCCGTGTCCCGGTCTGGTTGAACTGATTGAAAACGGCGATCTGCGCAGTTCCGAGCTGCGTCAGCTGTTGGCCGGGTATGTCGAACCACTGCTGGCTGCCGGCGCGGACACCCTGATTCTCGGCTGCACCCATTACCCTTTTCTCAAGCCGATGCTCCGGCAGATGATCCCCGAGGACATCAGCTTGATCGATACCGGTGCCGCCGTCGCACGGCAACTCCATCGGCTTTTGGTCGAAGGCGAGCTGCTCGCCGAGGGGCCTGCCCGAGAAGCGCAGTTCTGGACCAGCGCCGATCCGGTTCACTTCAGAAATATCTTGCCGATACTGTGGAATACGGCTGGCATTGTGCGAAGCTTCAACAGGTAAGAAAGTCCAAAGGAATCAAACGAAAAATTGGGGTGAGCTTCTGATAAATCGCCGATTTCCATAGCTTTGCAGGGTTGAGCAACAAAAAAAACCATACGAAATTGTTCGGAAAGGGAAGTTTCTAATGAAGCGACTATTCTGTTTGGCCGCGATTGCGGCCGCATTAATGGGGCACACCTTTACCGCGCAGGCGGCAGGTGTGGAGTTCGCGGTTGGTCAGACCAGCGATTCGACCATGACGTATCGACTGGGCATGCAATTCGATTGGGACCAGAGCTGGTGGCAGAGTGACGTCGGTCGCGTGACCGGTTACTGGAGCGGCGCCTACACCTATTGGGAAGGCGACAAGACCTCGAGCAATAACAGCCTGTCGTTCTCTCCGGTGTTCGTTTACGAATTTGCCGGTCAGAACGTCAAGCCCTACGTTGAAGCAGGCATTGGCGTGGCGGTGTTCTCCAATACCCGACTCGAAGACAACAACATCGGCAGTGCCTTCCAGTTTGAAGACCGGTTCGGTTTTGGCCTGCGCTTCAACGGCGGCCATGAAGTCGGGATCCGTGCCACGCACTATTCCAACGCCGGGCTCGCCAGTTCCAACGACGGTGTAGAAAGCTACTCGCTGCATTACACGTTGCCGCTGTAAGCACCACGGTTTCAGCGGGTTGCAAATCCCCTGTGGGAGCGAGCTTGCTCGCGATAGCGATTTCAGACTCAACATTGATGTTGAATGAAACATCGTCATCGCGAGCAAGCTCGCTCCCACAGGGGCGCGTTGTTTTCCTGTTCAGCGATACGCCGTCGAAATCCCCTGGCGTTCGTCGATGCACTCCGGTGCGCCCATCTCGAATTCCCGGCAGATCAGCGGGCGTTTTTCGTAGATGGTGCACATCATCGTGTTGCGATCCAGTGCGGCACACCATCCGTCGTCCAGGCGCAGCATGACTTCCCCGCCCCAGTCATCGGTATCGATGAACCGTTCAGGCACACCCGTATCGGTGATCAGCATGACTTCGAGCTGGCAGCAGCAGGCTGCACAGGTCGAGCACGTGACCGCGGGTTCCGCGATTTGCGTATGGGGGATGGTTTTCATGGCGCGCAGTGTAAGGCAGTCGCCGGGTGCTGTGTGAAAGGTCTGACGGACGCTCAAGTATCGGAACGTCCGCGATACCGATGCCGATGGTGGCGATTTTCAGGGTTGATCCTTGATCGGTGGCTGGCTGCGCACCATGGGTTTGCCGATCTCCAGTTTCACTCGGTCCGGCCGTTTGGAGAGCGGCCAGAGGGCGGCCATGAACGCTGCCGGGAAAGCGATTTCCAGCGGGCGCTCCTTGAGTTTTTCGAAGATGTGCCGTGCGGCTTTCTCCACCGGCCAGCTCAAGGGCATGGGGAAGTCGTTTTTCGCCGTCAGCGGCGTTTCGACAAACCCGGGGCTGATCACTGTGAGTTCAATACCTTCCGGGGCCAGGTCGATGCGCAAGGATTCGAACAGATAACGCAGCCCGGCCTTCGAGGCGCCGTACGCTTCTGCCTTGGGCAGTGGCAGGTAAGTCACCGTACTGGCCATGGCTACCATGTGCGGTGCGGTGCCGGCACGCAGCAGGGGCAGGGCCGCTTCGATGCAATAGTTGCTGGCCAGCAGGTTGGTGCGCACGACATGCTCGACAATCGAGGCGTCGAACTGTTTGGCATCCACGTACTCGCAGGTGCCGGCATTGAGTATCACGGTGTCCAGCGAGCCCCAGTCCTCGGCAATCTGCTCGCCGATCTCGCGCACGGTCTGGCTGTTGGTCAGGTCTCCGGCGACCACCAGCACCTGTCCCGGATAACGTTGCGACAAGTCTTTGAGGGGGGCCATGATGCGCGAGCTGACGGCCAGGTGCGCACCGGTTTTCAGGATTTCTTCGGCCAGGGCGGCACCGATGCCGCTGCTGGCACCGGTCAGCCAGAATCGTCGTGCGAGTGTGCAACTCATCCCAATCTCCTTTTCAGCCAGGCAATTGCCCGGCCCAATACGGGTAAATATTCATAAAACAGAGCCCCGGCATCGAGGTAATCCCGGTAGCGGTAACTCATGACCCAATTGCGGCGTACTGCCGTGAGGGTAGATTTTTGAACGCCGTCAACGCGCGTGTACGGGAGGTACTCAAGTCGACGATCGGTGAGGGGTAATCCACAACACCGAACAGGCCGCCGAGATTGGCGGGGTTGTGCACTTCTCTTTTATTCAGTCCGGCCAGTTCCGGCAGCCATTGCTTGATGAACACGCCTTCGGGGTCGAATTTTTCCGACTGGTTCAGCGGGTTGAAAATCCGGAAGTAAGGCGCCGAGTCGGTGCCGGTGGAGGAACTCCACTGCCAGCCACCGTTGTTCGCCGCCAGGTCGCCATCGATCAGGTGACGCATGAAAAAGCGTTCGCCTTCGCGCCAGTCGATCAACAGGTTCTTGGTCAGGAACATCGCCACCACCATGCGCAGGCGGTTGTGCATCCAGCCGGTTGCCAGCAGTTGGCGCATGGCGGCGTCGATAATCGGCAAACCGGTACGCGCCTGTTGCCAAGCGGCCAGTTCTTCGGGGGCGTTGCGCCAGGCCAATGCTTCGGTTTCGGGACGAAACGCGCGGTGTCGGGAAACCCGAGGGTAGCCCACCAGGATGTGTTTGTAGAACTCGCGCCACAGCAGTTCGTTGATCCAGGTGACGGCGCCAGTCTTGCCACTTTCGAATTCACCTTGATTGCTGTTCAAGGCCGCGTGCAGGCATTGGCGCACAGAAATCACCCCGGCGACCAGATAGGCCGAGAGCTGACTGGTGCCGGGCTTCGCCGGGAAATCCCGTTCGCTTTGATAGCGCGCGATCTGCACATCGCTAAAGCTGTCGAGGCGATGCCGGGCTTCGGTTTCGCCCGCCGGCCACAGGTTGCGCAGGTTCTCATCGGGTGTTGCGAAGCCGTCGACACTCACGGGGATCGCATCGCTGGCAATGTTCAGCGGCGTTTGTTTGTGCGGCGCGCAGACCAGGCTGGGCAGCGAGCGGTGCAGTCGTTCGTAGCAGACTTTGCGGAACTGGCTGAAGACCTGAAAGTAAGTGCCGGTCCGGGTCAGCACGCTCCCGGGCTTGAACAGCAATTGATCGAGGTAGCGGCGAACTTCGATGCCTTCAGCCTTCAGCGTCTGGGTGACGGCTGCATCGCGACGGGATTCGTGGATGCCGTACTCTTCGTTGAGGTACACAGCTTCGATCTGCAACTGTCGGCACAGGTTCAGCAATACGCTGGGTGCGTCATCCCAGCGAGGTGCCAGGCGGACCAGCAGGGGAATGTTCAGTTGACCCAGTTCGCGGCTCAACTCGCGTAGGTTACGCAGCCAAAAGTCCACTTTGCAGGGCGCATCGTCGTGTTCCAGCCATTGTTCCGGGCTCAACAGAAATGCCGCCACGCACGGGCCGCGAGCCGCGGCAGCCGAGAGGGCGGTGTTGTCATGCAGGCGCAAGTCGCTGCGCAGCCAGATCAATTGCATGTTGGTATCCACGCGATTCATTTAAATCAGCCCGCGCTGAACGAGTGCCTGATGTGCCGACAGCGGATCTTCGGCCAGGTACAAATCAGCGATCTCGACAGTACTGACAGACAACTCGGTGTGGTGGATGCATACCGTTGGTCCGGCAATCATTTTTGGGCAACTGACACCTTTGAAAAGTTTCGGCAGCTGCGCCGGATTCAGGGCTTTGCTTGAGTACAGCAGAATCCCACGGGGTTGCAGAAGTTCGACCGCCAATGCCAGTTCGCCGACCGGCAGTGGCCCGTCGAAGACTTCCACCGGGCAATCGGCGCTGCTGATCAGCCAGGCCGTTAGCCAAAGGTGCGGCTCCATGGGCAGGTCCGAGTGGTTGATCAGCAGCAGCGGCGCGGTGCACAACTGACGATTGTTATGGTAGATGCGTGCACCGAACTTGCTACGCAGCCAGGCACAAAAAAAGCCCCGCTCCATCTGCGCACCGAACTGGCCTTGCCAGCGTTGCTCCAGAGCGGCCAGCAAGGGCATCAGCAACTGTTCGCACAGGGTTCGCGGCGGATACAACGCCATCGCCTGATTGACGCTGTCATCCAGAGTGCGCTCCTGCAATCCGCTGACCGCCTGCAGCAACGTTTGCAGCAAGGCGTGCCAATCGTTGTCGACGGACTCGCTGAAGGCTTGCGGCGTGTCGAGCAGTTGCTTGACCTGGCTGACGGCAACGCCACGGTTGAGCCAGGTGAGAATGGCCTGGATGCGTTGTACATGGTCGGCCGAGAACAACCGATGCCCCTTGGGTGTGCGTTGCGGCACGATCAGACCGTAGCGCCGCTCCCAGGCGCGCAAGGTCACGGCATTGACGCCGGTTTTCCGCGCCACTTCTCGGATCGGCAGCCAGCCTTCGTCCAACGCCTTTTCAAAGTCATCGCCGAGGTCTTCGCGGGCGCTGGTGTCGAGTTTTTTTTTCATCAGATGGCGTTTCGCAGGCTGAGGTTTTCCGGGTGCGGTTGCAGGTAAACCTGCTGTGCGATGTACGGATCGGGGTGTTGGCGAAAGTGATGCTTGAGCAGCGTCAGCGGCACCACCAGCGGTACGATACCCAGGCGGTATTGGCTGATTACGTGCTGCACTTCCTGCTTGTCTTCGCCGCTGATGGCCTGTTTCAGGTAGCCGCTGAGGTGTTGCAGGACGTTGGTGTGAGTGCGGCGGGTGGCGCATTTTTTCAGCGCCGACATCAGTTCGCTGAAATAGCGGGGGCCCAGTTCCTGCGGATCGGTTTTGCCCATGTTGCCCAGCAGATTGCCCAGGGTTTTGTATTGCACCGGGTTGTGGGCCATCAGCAGGTATTTGTAGCGCGAGTGAAAGCCCGTGAGACCGTGCCGGGTCATGCCCTCTTGACGTAGCTGCTGCCAGGCGCTGTAGGCGAACACCCGGGTGAGGAAGTTTTCCCGCAGCACCGGATCGTTGAGCCGGCCGTCTTCCTCCACCGGCAAGTCCGGGTGCCGCAGGCAGAAGGCCCGGGCGTAGATCCCGTGCCCGCCAATATCCGCCCGTGCGCCGTTGGCGTGGTAGACCTTGACCCGCTCCAGGCCACAGGACGGGGAATTTTGCATGAAGATGTAGCCGCAGATATCCCCCAACTGCGCTGCCATGTCCCGGCCGTAGGTGGCCAACGGTTGTGTCACGTTAAGCTTGTGGTCGAGGGTGCCCACGGCTTCGGGTTGATCTGCGCTGCCCACTGGCCGAATCGGTTGGCGGGGCACGCCCAGGCCGATGGCCACTTCCGGGCAGACCGGGATGAAATCGAAGTAATCAGTGAGGGTGCGGCTGCACAACCGCGATTCCTTGTGCCCGCCGTTGTAGCGCACGTCGAGCCCCATCAGGCAGGCGCTGATGGCGATTTTCGGTTTGGCGTGGGCGTGGGACATCGGAGCACCTCGAATCTGAACCGGTGCAGACGGTCGAGTCTGTACAGGATAACTTCATCATAGATTCGAAGTTGTACAAGTCAAATGTTGTGTATAAGTATTGTGGCGGGCTGCTGTCCATGGCGACAGCAGCGATTTGCTCGGGTTGATGCCTTTGCTTACTGCAGGTGTTCATGCAAGCGGCGAGCGGCTTCCTGACCGCTGAGCCAGGCCCCTTCGACGCGCCCGGACAGGCACCAGTCGCCACAGGCATACAGCCCCAGGTCTGCATCGGCCAGGGTGCCCCATTCGTGACTGCTGGCGGGGCGGGCGTAGAGCCAGCGGTGGGCGAGGCTGAAGGTCGGTGCGGGCATGGAATCGTGCAGCAGTTCGGCGAAGGCGCCATGCAGTTGTTCGATCACGGCTTCCTTGGACAGGTCAATGTGCTGGCGACTCCAGGCGCTGGTTGCGTGCAGCACCCAGGTGTCGAGAGTGTTGTCACGCCCGGGTTTGCTGCGGTTGCGAGCCAGCCAGTCGAGGGGGCTGTCCTGCACGAAGCAGCCTTCCATGGGCGTTTCCAGTGGCGTTTCGAAGGCGAGGGCGATGGCCCAGGTCGGGTCCATTTTCACCCCGGCGGCGGCACCGGCGAGTTTCGGCGCAGATGCCAGCAAAGCCGTGGCCTGCGGGGCTGGCGTGGCGATGACCACGTGGCTGAACGGTCCGTGGGTGAAGCCCTCGGCGTCCTGCAGATGCCAGTGTTCTTCACCGCGATAGACCTCGGTGATCCGGCAGGCGAAATGCACTTCAAGTTCACCAAGCAGGGCGCGGGTGATGGCGCTCATATGCGGCGTGCCGACCCAGCGGGTCTGCTCGTCTGGCGACAGGTTAAGCTGGCCACCATGGTAGGTGTACAGCTGCGGCGTCCACTCGGCAACCCAGCCCTTGGCCTGCCAGCGCTGGACTTCGGTGACAAAGCGACGGTCACGGGCGGTGAAATACTGCGCACCCATGTCCAGAGCACCCGCATCGCTGCGTTTGCTCGACATGCGCCCGCCACTACCGCGGCTTTTATCGAACAGTTGAACCACATGCCCGAGGTCAGTCAGGGCCTGGGCGGCGGAGAGTCCGGCAATGCCGGTGCCAATGATTGCGATAGGTACAGTCATAGGTGCCTCGTTTACCTTTCTGTACAGACTACGCCGGGGTTCAAACCTGTACAATATTGTTTGTTGGTATAACTTTTAGCGTTCTCGTTCTGACAGCTTGGCCTATTGTTAAACATAGAGCCTGCTCGATACCAAAGATCCCTGCTTATAAAAATAGACTAATGGACAGGGTAAAACGCCACGCGAGGAAGAAGTCATGCACATATTGCTGACCGGCGGTACTGGTTTGATAGGACGTCAGCTTTGCCGGCACTGGTCGGGTCAGGGATATCGCCTGACAGTCTGGAGTCGCCAGCCTGAAAAAGTCGCGAAAACATGTGGTACCCAAGTGCGTGGAATTGCCCGGCTGGAGGATCTGGGGCAGGAGCCAGTGGATGCGATCGTCAATCTGGCCGGAGCGCCGATTGCCGACCGACCCTGGACGCACAAGCGAAAAGCCTTGTTGTGGAGCAGTCGCATCACGCTCACCGAAACCCTGCTGGCGTGGCTCGAAAGTCGCGAGCAGAAACCCCGGGTCCTGATTTCCGGTTCAGCTGTCGGCTGGTATGGCAACGGCGGCGAGCGTGAACTGACCGAGGATTCGGGGCCGATCAGTGAAGACTTCGCCAGCCAGTTATGCATCGCCTGGGAGGAGACTGCACAGCGGGCCGAAGCGATGGGCATTCGCGTCATTCACATCCGTACCGGGTTGGTGCTGTCGGCGGAGGGTGGCTTTTTGTCGCGGCTGTTACTGCCGTTCAAACTGGGTCTGGGAGGGCCCATCGGCAACGGCCGGCAGTGGATGCCGTGGATTCATATCGACGATCAAATCGCCCTGATTGATTTTCTTCTGCATCGCAACGAGGCCAGCGGTCCCTATAATGCGTGCGCGCCCAAACCGGTGCGCAACCGCGAGTTTGCCAAGACGCTGGGTAGCGTACTGCATCGCCCGGCGTTCATGCCGATGCCGGCCTTCGTATTGAAGGTGGGGCTGGGTGAGTTGTCCTTACTGTTGCTGGGCGGCCAGCGCGCCACCCCGGCGCGTTTGTTACAGGCTGGTTTCACTTTTAAGTTCATGGATTTGCGCGCGGCACTGGACGATCTGTCCAGTCGCCTTTGAAATAGGACGTTGCATGACTGATCACGCGTTGCTTCTGGTCAACCTGGGCTCACCTGCCTCCACCTCGGTGGCGGATGTGCGCAGCTACCTCAACCAATTTCTGATGGACCCGTACGTGATCGACCTGCCATGGCCGGTTCGACGCTTGCTGGTGTCGCTGATCCTGATTAAGCGTCCCGAGCAGTCGGCCCATGCTTATGCCTCGATCTGGTGGGACGAGGGCTCGCCGCTGGTGGTACTCAGCCGTCGTTTGCAACAAGCCATGACCACCCAGTGGCACCACGGCCCGGTCGAACTGGCCATGCGCTATGGCGAGCCGTCGATCGAATCGACACTGGTGCGCATGGTCGGCGCAGGGCACAAGCGGATTACGCTGGCGCCGCTTTATCCACAGTTCGCCGACAGCACCACCACCACGGTCATCGAGGAAGCCAAACGCGTGGTACGCGAGAAAAACCTCAACGTGCAATTGTCGGTTCTTCAACCTTTCTACGATCAACCGGAATACCTCGATGCGCTGGTCGCCACGACGCGGTCGCATTTGCAGCAGGACTACGATCATTTATTGATGAGTTTTCATGGATTGCCGGAGCGGCATCTGAAGAAGCTCAACCCCGGTCACAGCTTCGAAGGGGGCGGCGATTGCTGCGCCGGGGCGCCACCTGAGGTGGTCGCCACCTGTTATCGCGGCCAGTGCCTGCGTACGGCGGCAGAGTTTGCCAAGCGCATGGGGTTGCCGGAGGGCAAGTGGTCGGTGTCGTTCCAGTCGCGTCTGGGACGCGCCAAATGGATCGAGCCCTACACCGAAGCGCGCCTCGATGAGTTGGCCAAAAGCGGCGTGAAAAAGATTCTGGTGATGTGCCCGGCGTTCGTTGCCGATTGTATCGAGACCCTGGAAGAAATCGGAGATCGCGGCAAGGAGCAATTCCGTGCAGCAGGGGGAGAGGAGTTGGTGCTGGTACCGTGCCTTAACGATGACCCGCGTTGGGCTCGGGCGTTGAGTGCGTTGTGCGAGCGTGCGCCGTTGGTGCTTTAAAAGCTTCGTCGGAACGCCGCCCGGAGCAAGCCCGCTCCCACAAGGTCAGTGCGAAACCTGTGGGAGCGGGCTTGCCCGCGAATGCAATGGGACTGACAAAAACGGTCTCAGGTATTCACCCAGTCAGATCAGCGGCTCATTCGCCTTCTTGTGCTTCCAGCTGTCATTGCCCGGCAGGATCAGGTTCAAGCCAATCGCCACCACCGCACACAGCGCAATGCCTTTGAGGCCGAAATCGTCCGGCCCGGTGCCGGTGCCGATCAGCACGCCGCCGATCCCGAACACCAGGGTCACCGAAACAATCACCAGATTGCGCGCCTCGGCCAGATCGATCTTGTGGCGGATCAGCGTGTTCATCCCCACCGCCGCAATCGAACCGAACAACAGGCAGAGAATCCCGCCCATCACCGGTACCGGAATGCTTTGCAGCAGCGCACCGAACTTGCCGATAAACGCCAGGCTGATGGCGAAGATCGCCGCCCAGGTCATGATTTTCGGGTTGTAGTTCTTGGTCAGCATGACTGCGCCGGTCACTTCGGCGTAGGTGGTGTTGGGCGGGCCGCCGAACAGACCGGCCGCCGTGGTGGCAATGCCGTCGCCGAGCAGGGTGCGGTGCAGGCCAGGCTTCTTCAGGTAATCGCGACCGGTCACGCTACCCACGGCAATCACGCCGCCGATGTGTTCGATGGCCGGAGCCAGGGCTACCGGAACGATGAACAGGATCGCCTGCCAGTTGAATTCCGGCGCGGTGAAGTTCGGGATGGCGAACCATGGTGCCGCTGCAATCTTCGCGGTATCGACCACGCCGAAGTAGAACGCCATGCCGAAACCGACCAGCACGCCAGAGATGATCGGCACCAGGCGAAAGATGCCCTTGCCGAAAACCGCGACGATCAGCGTGGTCAGCAGTGCGGGCATCGAGATCATCATCGCCGTCTGGTAATGAATCAATTCACTGCCGTCGCCGGCCTTGCCCATGGCCATGTTGGCGGCAATCGGCGCCATGGCCAGGCCGATCGAGATGATCACCGGTCCGATCACTACCGGCGGCAGCAGGCGGTCGATGAAACCGGTGCCTTTGATCTTCACCGCGAGGCCGAGGAAGGTGTAGACAAAACCCGCCGCCATCACACCGCCCATGGTCGCGGCGAGGCCGAATTGGCCCTTGGCGAGAATGATCGGGGTGATGAAGGCAAAGCTCGATGCCAGGAACACCGGCACCTGACGCCCGGTGACGATCTGGAACAGGATCGTCCCCAGGCCGGCCGTGAACAGCGCCACGTTCGGGTCAAGGCCGGTGATCAGCGGCATCAACACCAGGGCGCCGAAGGCCACGAACAGCATCTGTGCGCCGGACAGCACCGTGCGCCAGAGCGGATCGTTGAACTCTTGCTGCATGCTCACGCGTCCTTCTGCTTGGTGCCGAAGATCTTGTCACCGGCGTCGCCAAGCCCTGGGATGATGTAGCCGTGTTCGTTCAGTTTTTGATCAATGGAAGCGGTGTAGATGATCACGTCCGGGTGAGCTTTCTCTACGGCGGCGATGCCTTCTGGCGCGGCGACCAGCACCATGGCGCGGATGTCCTTGCAGCCGGCTTTTTTCAGCAGGTCGATGGTGGCGACCATCGAGCCGCCGGTGGCGAGCATCGGGTCGATGATCATGGCCAGGCGTTCGTCGATTTCCGGCACCAGTTTTTCCAGGTAGGTGTGGGCTTCGAGGGTTTCCTCGTTACGGGCCACGCCGACGGCGCTGACTTTGGCGCCCGGGATCAGGCTGAGTACGCCTTCGAGCATGCCGATGCCGGCACGCAGGATTGGCACCACGGTGATTTTCTTGCCGGCGATTTTCTCGACCGATACGGTACCGCACCAGCCTTCGATATCGTAGGCTTCCAGCGGCAGGTCTTTGGTAGCTTCATAGGTCAGCAGGGCGCCGACTTCCTGAGCGAGCTCACGGAAATTCTTCGTGCTGATGTCTGCGCGGCGCATAAGGCCAAGTTTATGACGGATCAGCGGGTGGCGGATCTCATGAATGGGCATGGGGAAAGGCTCCGGCGGCGGGCAAAAAAACCGGCCTAGGTTAATCTATCCGAGGGTGTTGTCCTATAGACATACAGTACGTTAGTCCACAAAGGCTTGATCTGGCCTCGCTTGATGCGTACCTTTGCCCGCTTTTCCGAATCCGTCCCTCCCCTCAAACTCCCTGGAGAGCGCCATGTCCGCTGATCTCGAGCATATCCGTCAAATCATGCGAGAGGCTGACTGCCTGTACACCGAAGCTGAAGTCGAGGCGGCCATCGCCCGCGTCGGTGCACAAATCAACGATCAACTGGCGGACAGCAATCCGGTGGTGTTCTGCGTGATGAACGGCGGGCTGATTTTCTCCGGCAAGCTGCTGACCTATTTGCACTTCCCGTTGGAAGCGTCCTACCTGCACGCCACCCGCTATCGCAACGAAACCAGCGGCGGTGACCTGTTCTGGAAAGCCAAGCCGGAAGTGTCCTTCATCGACCGTGATGTGCTGATCATCGACGACATCCTCGACGAAGGTCACACCCTGGGCGCGATCATCGACTTCTGCAAACACGCTGGCGCACGTAAAGTGCACACCGCTGTGCTGATCGACAAAGACCACGACCGCAAGGCCCGTCCGGACCTCAAGGCCGATTTCGTCGGTCTGCCGTGCATCGATCGCTACATCTTCGGTTACGGCATGGACTACAAAGGCTACTGGCGTAACGCCAACGGGATTTTCGCCGTTAAAGGAATGTAAGACATGGATACGCCTCGTTTTCTGGATCAGACCTTGTTCGCCGAGCTGGCCGGGAAAGCTGCGGCCAATCCTCGTGGGCGTCAGCATCACAACTTCCATCAGATGGAAGACGCATGCCATCGCATGGCGGTGGGGTTGCAGCCGTCCACGTATATCCCGCCTCACCGGCATTTGGGCGACAACAAGGCCGAAACCCTGTTGGTCCTCAAGGGCCGGCTGGGCGTGTTGATCTTCGATGAGACCGGTGCGGTGCTGAGCAAGACCGTGCTGCAGGCCGGTGGCGACTGTGTTGGTGTGGACCTGCCAACCGGTGTGTTTCACGGTTTGGTGGTGCTGGAGGCTGACAGCCTGATGTTCGAATGCAAGGCTGGTCCTTACCGTCCGGTCGGTGAAGGTGAGCTGGCACATTGGGCGCCGCGCGAAGGCGAGCCCGGTGTTGCCGAGTATCAGGCCTGGATGCGCGCGCATTTCGATTAGGATCAAAAGATCGCAGCTTGCGGCAGCTCCTACAGGGGTTTGATGTACACCCTGTAGGAG
>NZ_JBFUID010000054.1:0-39024 GCF_056402055.1 Pseudomonas sp. P4_C4
GGTCGCAGTGGTGCCGTTGTCGTCGACCACGGTCACGGCGAACTGCTCAGGCAAAGTGTTGGCGCCATTGGCGGTTGGGTGGGCTTCGTTATCGTTGAGGGTGTAGCTGTAGCTGATCACCCCGGTCGCGGCATTGAACCCGGTGATGGTCAGGGTGCTGCCCAGTGGCGTGGTGATAGATTGTGGAAAGCCGGCGGCCACACCGCCGGTGACCACGGCGATACCGCCGACGGTCAGGGTCGTTACGCCGTCGAGGGCGGTGACCGTAAAGGTGCCGTTCTGGGTCAACACCGTGGCATCCGGTGCGCTGCCGTCGCTGAGGTTTTTCTCGAAGACGGTGAGTTCGCCGCCCCCAATGTTCAAACCGCCAACCGTCACCGAATCATCGTTGTTGTGGATCTGCAGCACCAGGTTGGCGGTGCTGCTGTCGCCGTCCGCATCGGTGAGGGTGTAGCTGAAGGTCTCCGTCGCACTGCCACCGCCGTGCAGGGCTATGAAGTCGGCATCGCTGGTGTTCAGCGTGTAGGTGTAAGTGCCGTTGGCGTTGAGCACCAGGGTGCCGTAAGTCCCGGCGAAGGTCCCGGGAGTGATGGGGCCGGTGTTTTCTCCGAGCGTCACGCGGTCGGCGCCTTGCACGTCGTTGCTCAGCACGTTGCCGTTGAGGGTCAGCAGGGTTTCCGAGGCGGTGCCATTATTGTCATCGACTGCTTTGGGCACGTCGTCGATGATGCTGATATCCAGCGTACCGGTAATGCTGTCGCCATTGCTGTCGCTGGCCACCACGGTGACGTGTTCGACAAGACTATTGGCACCCTCGCCGCTTGCGTGGGATTCGGCACGGTTGAGGGTGTAGCTGTAACTGACCACGCCCGTGGCCGGGTTGTAACTGGTGACGGTCAGCGTGCTGCCCAGCGGGGAGGTGATCGACTGCGGGAAACCTGCCGCGACGCCGCCGCTGATCAAGTTGATCGCGCCGATGCTAAGGCTGGTCAGCCCGTCTGGCGCATTGATGGTAAAGGTGCCGCTTCGCGTCAGCGAGTCTGCGTTCCTCGCCGAACCGTCGGCCAGGTTGGCTTCATTGACGGTCCGCTCGCCGTTCTGCTCCGACAGGCCGTCGAAGGTGACCGGATTGTTCGGCACTTGCGCAACCACCGGCGGCACCACAGGAGCATCGTCCGCTACAACGTTATTGTCTGGATTGGCGTTCAGGCGTTCTTCGGGAAGTTCAGGAATGCCATTGAAACCGGCAGTGGGGAAGCCGATGATCGGATCGACTCGCCCGCCCACTTCTTCGAGCAGGACGAAACCATGACCACTGCCCTGGACTCCGCCCGGTACACCGGTAGTCGTGGCAGGCCCGGCAGCGGTGGCTTCAGCGGTTTGGGTCGGGTCATCGCCAGCCGTAATGGCTTTTTGCAGCTGTGCGACATCCGTCAGCTGCGCTTCGCTCGGCGTCACCGCCTCAGACGAGTCCACATGGGGAATCTGATTGGCGAGCAACTGCGGCGTCATCTGCATGCTGCTGCCGCGCCCGAGGGTCAGTTCCTGGCCATTTTGCAGATGCACCGCCACCGCGCCTTCTGCGCCGGTGCTCAGTTGGTCGCCGGCAAACAGCCTGTCCCCCTCGACCAAAGCACGCCGGGTGCCGTCGCTCGCAACCGCGAACACCTGGCCGATGACCTTACTGACGATACCGATGAGCGTAGCCATGTGCACTTCCTCCGCTGCCAACCGCTGTCGGCAGCTTGTTTGTGCGAAGAACGTGCGCATGGCTCAAGCGGGTTGTCTGGCGAATCGTGTTGCGGGTGCCGGTTTACTTGAGTAAGCCGCGGCCCCGGCAACGATCTCGCCCAGCCAGTCGCTCACGGCGCTGTTTACGATTTTAGGGAAAGCCCTCTGCAATCAATGGCATCGGATCCCTGTGCGCAACAACGTTGCCTGTGAGCGATGCGTAACAATCTCGAATCAGTCAAGTGACAAAAAACCGTCGCCACCAGATCGCTCGCATCCCTCCCTTCCAGCACTTCTCCGCTCTATGTCGATAAGTGGATTGGAACTTTCCTCAAACCCCGATGAGCGCCCTAGAGCCCATAAAACAAGGGCTTTCGAATTGAACAATGTGCTGGATTTTGCAGGGCGCATAAGTTTTTTTTGGCATACCCGTTATGAAAAAAATTTCTTAGCTACGCTCCAGAATGTTCTTAGCTCTTTTGTTAAAGATGTGAAACAACTTCACCTACAAATATCGTCAAATAATTGGCAACTGATAAGCACCATCAGGAATCAGGGAGATGCACCATGCGCCTATTAACCCCCCTCTGCAGCGCGGTTCTCTTGGCCATGGCCTGCTCGTCCCAGGCCCAGGCCATGACGCTGACCGACGCAATCCAGAGCACCATCGCGACCCACCCGGAGCTGGCATCGCGGGTGGACAGCCGTCTGTCGGCTGATGAGGACGTGAAGGTCGCCAAAGGGGGGTTTTATCCATCGGTTGATCTGAACGCCGCCTACGGACGCGGGTACAGCGATAACACCAATACCCGGGCGTTCGGCAATCACCACACCGAAACCCTCAACTACACCCAGTCGGAATTGCGTCTGCGGCAAATGCTCTTCGACGGATTCAACACTGCCAATGAAGTCGGGCGCACCCAGGGCGTGGTCAACTCGCGAGCCTATTACGCTCAAGGTACGGCTCAGGACCTGGCCCTGCGCACCACCGAGGTTTACCTCGAAGTGCTCAAGCGCCGCGAACTGGTGACACTGGCCAAGAACAACCTGCAAGCGCACTTGCGGGTCAACGACCAGATCGGCCTGCGCACCCAGCGCGGCGTGGGCAGCAACGCCGATGCCGACCAGTCCTCGGCTCGCCGGGCACTGGCAGAAAACAACCTCGACACCGCCGAAGTCGATCTGGCTGACGCCGAGTCGAACTTCTACGCCGTTGTGGGGCGTATGCCCGATGAGCTCGAAACCCCGCCGTCGATTCGCGGCGAAGTCCCCACTTCCCTGCCCGAAGCCCAGCAGAGCATGGTGGAAAACAACCCTTACCTGAAATCCGCCCAGGCCGACGTGCAATCGGCCGAAAGCCAGTACGAGGTCGCCAAGTCGCCGTTCTACCCACGCTTCGACGCCGAGGCCGCCGTGGGCGCGAACAACAACGTGCAGGGTGATGTAGGTCACGACAATGAATGGCGGGTCGGTGTATTAATGAACTACAACCTGTTCCGCGGTGGCAGCGACAAGGCGCGCCTGGCCTCCGACTCGCACAAGATCAACCAGGCCATGGACATTCGTAACAATGCCCTGCGCCAGCTCAACGAGAACATTCACCTGGCCTGGAACGCCATGGTCAATGCCAAGAAACAAACCCCGACCGCCCGTGAATACGCCGACACCAGCAAACGCGTACGCATCGCCTACCAGGATCAGTTCGGCCTCGGTCAACGGACCCTGCTGGACCTGCTCGACAGTGAAAACGAACTCTACAACGCCAACCGTCGCTACACCGAAGTGCGCTACACCGAAGAGTTTTCGATGTACCGAGTCCTGGCGAACATGGGCCAGTTGTTGAGCAAACAACGGGTCGTACTGCCCGCCGATGCGATCGCCCAGACCGAAGTGAAAAACGAAGCGCGTCTACCTGAAATGAAATAACTGTAGGAGCTGCCGCAGGCTGCGATCTTTTGATCTTGATTGCTCAAAAGCAAAGTCAAAAGATCGCAGCCTGCGGCAGCTCCTACAGTGAGATATGCAGATATCTGTCAATTGCCGTAGAGCAACGGGAGGGTTCAATGACCAGCATGGAACCCGGCAATACCGGTGTCGATCCACGCCTGAGCTTCGATGACCCGCTTCTGGACGGTCTGCTGATCCTCTGCAAACTCCACGGCGCGGCGGTCAGCCGCGCCAGCCTGAGTGCCGGGCTGCCCATGGCACACCAACGCCTGAGCCTGGACCTGTTGCCCCGCGCAGCGGCCCGGGCCGGTTTGCAGGCGCGCTTGCTGCGCCGCGACCTCAAAGACATCTCCGCGCTCAACCTGCCTGTGCTGCTGTTGCTCAACAACGGCCGCACGGCCGTCCTGCGCCGTTATGGCGAGGACGGCAAGGTACTGATCCTGCCCAGCGAAGCCGACGGCGGCGAACAATGGCTCAGCCCCGAGGAGCTGGCCGAACACTACAGTGGCCAAGCGTTGTTTGCCCGGCCACGCCACGAACTCGAAGACTTGCGCTCGCCGCTGGTGCCTCGGGTCCAGGCCTGGTTTCGCGATACGCTGAAGCTGTCGAAATGGCTGTACAGCGATGCGATCCTGGCGAGCTTCCTGATCAACCTGCTGGGCCTGATGGTGCCGCTGTTCGTGATGCAGACCTACGACCGCGTGGTGCCGAACCAGGCCACTTCGACTTTGTGGGTGCTGGCGATCGGTCTGCTGATCGGCACCGTTTTCGAACTGGTGCTGCGGGTCGTGCGCGCGCACTTGCTGGATACCGCCGGCAAGAAAACCGACGTGATCCTGTCAGCCACCCTGTTCGAGCGCATCACCGGCATGGCGATGAAAGCGCGGCCGGCGACCATCGGGGGTTTTGCCCAAAGCATTCATGACTTCCAGGGCCTGCGGGAGTTTCTCACCGCCGTGACCCTCACCAGCCTGATCGACCTGCCCTTCTGCCTGCTGATGCTGCTGGTGATCGGCCTGCTCGGTGGCTGGCTGGTGATGATCCCGATACTGGCGTTTCCCATCACCATCATCTTCGCCATGGTGATCCAGGTACGCCTGCGCGACACCGTACAGAAAAGCCTCAGCCTCGGCGCCGAACGCCAGGCACTGCTGATCGAAACCCTCAGCGGCCTGGAAACCCTCAAGGCCTGCAGCGCCGAAAGCGAGCGCCAGCACAAATGGGAAAGCACCCACGGCGCCCTCACCCGCCTCGACAGCCATGCGCGCAACCTCTCGGCCCTGGCCACCAACGGCACGCTGTTCATCCAGCAACTGTCCGGCATGGCGACCATCGTCGCCGGGGTCTACAGCATCATCGCCGGCAACCTCAGCGTCGGTGCCCTGGTGGCCAGCTACATGCTCGGCAGCCGGGTGCTGGCGCCGCTGGGACAGATCGCCGGCCTGATCACCCGCTACCAGCAAGCGCAACTGACCATGAAAAGCACCGATGCGCTGATGGGCCTGCCTCAGGAGCGCGATGCCAGACAACGGCCACTGGAGCGCACCCAACTGCAAGGCGC
Organism: Pseudomonas sp. P4_C4; assembly: GCF_056402055.1. Lineage (NCBI taxonomy): Bacteria > Pseudomonadati > Pseudomonadota > Gammaproteobacteria > Pseudomonadales > Pseudomonadaceae > Pseudomonas > Pseudomonas sp. P4_C4. Next base: position 5,240 of record NZ_JBFUID010000054.1, read on the forward strand.
GCTGGATGTTGTCGGCGTGACCTTCCACTACAACGGCCAGAGTGCTCCCGCCCTGGCCAATATCAGCTTCAGCGTGAAACCCGGGGAGCGCATCGGCATTATCGGCCGCAGTGGCTCAGGCAAAAGCACCCTGGCGCGACTGGTGATGGGCTTCTACGAACCGGATGAAGGCCAGTTGCTGCTCGATGGCCTGGACCTGCGGCAACTGGACGTCGCCGATCTGCGCCATCAAATCGGTTACGTCGCGCACGACCTGCCGCTGCTGGCCGGCAGCCTGCGCGACAACCTGACCCTCGGCGCGCGCTACATCAGTGACTCACGCATGCTCGAAGTGGCGGAAATGACCGGCGTCACCGAACTGGCCCGGCAACACCCGCAAGGCTTCGACCGGCCCGTGGGCGAACGCGGGCAACTGCTGTCCGGCGGCCAGCGCCAGGCCGTATTGATGGCCCGGTCCATGTTGCTCGACCCGCCCATCATGCTGCTCGACGAGCCCACCAGCGCCATGGACAACAGCAGCGAAGACGTCCTGCGGCAAAAACTTCACGGCTGGGTCCAGGGCAAAACTCTCCTGCTGGTGACCCACCGCACTTCGATGCTGAGCCTGGTGGACCGGTTGGTGGTGCTGGACAACGGACGGATCGTCGCCGACGGTCCGAAAGAAGCGGTCATCGATGCACTGCGCAAGGGCCGTGTCGGCTCTGCCGCTGTCTAGGAGTCGTCCATGTCTGCCCATCGAGGATCTCGCGGCTACTTCGACAGTTTCAACAAAAGTGCCGAAACCGAGTTCATGCCGGAAACCGCCGGCGCCTCGTTGCAGGACTCACCGCGCTGGTCGCGCATCACCGTGTGGCTGGCCGCCGCGCTGGTGGTCAGCGCACTGGTCTGGGCCAGATTCGCCGTGTTGCAGGAAGTGACCATGGGCGAAGGCAAGGCGATTCCGTCGAGCAAAGTCCAGGTGATCCAGAACCTGGAGGGCGGCATCGTCACTGAAATTTTCGTCCGTGAAGGGCAAATGGTGAACAAGGGCGACACTTTGCTGCGCCTGGATGACACCCGCTATCTGTCGAACAAGGGCGAAAGCGAAGCCGATCGTTATGCCTTGACCGCGCAGGTCGAACGGCTTTCGGCCGAAGCCGAAGGCCGGCCGTTCAAATTGTCAGAAGAAGTGATCGCCAAGGCTCCGCAAGTGGCAGAAGACGAGCGCTCGCTGTACGAGCAGCGGCAACGCCGACTGGCCAGCGAACAGCGCACCCTGACCGAGCAACTTCGGCAAAAAACCCAGGAGCTGGCAGAGTTCCGCTCGAAACAGGGGCAGTTCAGCTCCAGCCTGGCGCTGCTGCAACAGGAAATGAACATGTCCATGCCGCTGGTAGGCACTGGCGCGGTGTCACCGGTGGAAATCCTGCGCCTCAAACGCAGCGCCGTGGAAATACGTGGCTCGTTGAACGCCACCACCCTGGCGATTCCCCGGGCGGAATCGGCGATCAACGAGATCAAAAGCAAGATCGACGAGTCGGAACAAACCTTCCGCTCGGAAGCTGCCAAAGAACTGAATGAGAAACGCACCGACCTGTCGAAAATCACCGCATCGAGCATCGCCATCGACGACCGCGTGACCCGTACCACCGTGGTCTCCCCGGTTCACGGCATCATCAAGGTGTTGAAGGTCAACACCATCGGCGGCGTGGTCCAGCCCGGCAGCGACATGGTGGAAATCGTGCCGCTGGAAGACAACCTGCTGATCGAAGCCAAGGTCCGCCCGCAGGACGTTGCATTCCTGCATCCGGGCCAGAAAGCCATGGTCAAGTTCAGTGCCTACGACTACACCATTTACGGCGGCCTGAGCGCCAAACTGGAGTTGATCGGCGCCGACACCATCACCGACGACAAGGGCAACAGCTTCTATCTGATTCAGGTGCGCACCGATAAAAACCATTTGGGCGGGGACGCCAAACCACTGCTGATCATCCCGGGGATGGTGGCGACGGTGGACATTATTACCGGGGAGAAAACGGTGCTCGATTACCTGCTTAAACCGGTGTTGAAGGCGCGGACCGAGGCGATGCGGGAGCGGTAGGCAGTATCCAGAATCTGCGGTGACTGATCTGCCGCTATCGCGAGCAAGCTCGCTCCCACAGTGTCCGTGTCGTACACAAAATCTGCAAACACCACAAAACCTGTGGGAGCGAGCTTGCTCGCGATGAGGCCAGCAAGACCACCGATCATTTTTCAGAATGATTACGCTGGTAAACCTCCTCCCCCATCGCCGCAATCTGCCCCTCGATCAACGCCTCGAATGGCTTCAGCAACGGCGCAAACGAAGTCGGTGCTTCGAGGGTTTCCAGCGCCTGCACAATCGCCTCCACCGTCGACAACGCCCCCGGCCCCGGCGCCTTGCGCAGGCGATAGCGCGACACACCGCCCTCTGCCAGCATCACCCTCGGCAACGCCGCCAGCAGCGGATTGAGGTGCAGCAACTTGCGCACCTTGCGCCAGGTGCCGTCCGGGACAACCAGTAACAACGGTTCGTCTGTCGCGGCACAAGCCTGCATCGGCTGGGCATCTTCGCCGGGAAACAGCAACCGCGCCCGATACCCCGGCCGGTTCAACAACGTCGGCAAATCCTCGAACACTTCCCCAACGATCAGCTCGGCATTGTTCAGACCCAACGCCGCCAGCCGCGCGGTATTCAGCGCATGGTTCACTTCGCTCGGATGCTGCAACAGCAACACCCGGGTGCGGCTGTCGAGGCTCGGGATCAATGGGCACAGGCAGTGGCTTTGCGGGCGCAGGCAGCGCGGGCACTGGATTCTGGGCATCTTCTTCAGGCCTGATTGAGTTGGGCTTTAAGCAAGTCGCGGAACGTCTGGATCAGCGGCTCGCGGCTACGGCCCCGGCGCACGATCATCGAGAACGGCGCCTGATAACCGAAGGTCGCCGGCAGCAACACCCGCAGGTCACCCTTGTCGGCCCAGGCCTGGGCGTAGTGCTCCGGCAGGTAGCCGATGTAGGCGCCGGACAGCACCAGAATCAACTGGGCCTCCATACTTTCTACCGTCGCGGCGCTGTGCTTGAAGCCGTGACGCGCCAGTTCGGCCTGGCTCCAGTAGCCGCGACCGACCATGCGCTGCTGGGTGATGACTTGCTCGGGAATGCGCCGCTCGTTGAACAGCGGATGCCGCGTGCTGCAATACAACCAGTGTTGTTCACGGTACAGCGGCATGTACACCAGGCCGCTCATGCGCGTGGAAAACGCGCCGATGGCCAGGTCGAGACGGTTGTCCTGCACCCCGAGTTGCAATTCGTAAGGGCTCATCACCGACAGGTGCAAGTGCACCGCCGGGTGCTCCTGGCTGTAGGCGCCGATGGCTTCGGCGAACGGCAGGGCCTTGTCGCTGACGGTGGAGTCGATCACCCCAAGGTTCAAGGTACCGCGCAACTCGCCCTTGAGGGCGGCGGCATACTGCTCGAAGCCTTCGAGTTCGCCCAACAGGCGCAAGGTTTCCTGATGGAACAACTCGCCCTTGCTGGTCAGGCTGAAACCACCACGACCGCGATGACACAGCACCAGGCCGAGGGCTGCTTCGAGCTGGCTCATGTAGGTGCTGATGGCCGACGTCGAGAGATTGAGCTCCTGCTGGGCGTTGGCGAATCCCTGATGGCGCACCACGCTGACGAAGATGCGCAATAGTTTCAGGTCGGGTAAAGCGTTGGCCATGGGTACTCCAAACTCTGGGTCGCGGCAGCTACGTCCCTGTAGGAGCTGCCGAAGGCTGCGATCTTTTGATCTTGACTCTGTGCGGCCTGAGACCGCTGAAAATCAAAAAATCGCAGCCTTCGGCAGCTCCTACAGGTTTATCTGCAGCTTTCGTGTTGCGGTGAAGTCTATCGACCTCGCGCACATTAGTTTAGAAAAATCTGAACTAAGTATTTGCCCGTAGCGATTCTTCCCGGCCACTACATTTCGCAGAATCGGCGCCACAAGGTTCGCCCGTACTCCCGTGAACGGCGCAACCCAATAAATAAAACAACGACGATGAGGCCTTACCCGTGGACAAGATTCTTCACCAACCACTGGGCGGCAACGAAATGCCGCGCTTCGGCGGCATCGCCACCATGATGCGACTCCCCCACTTGCAAACTGCTGCCGGCCTGGACGCTGCCTTCGTAGGCGTGCCGCTGGACATCGGTACCTCCCTGCGCCCTGGCACCCGTTTCGGGCCTCGCGATATCCGCGCCGAATCGGTGATGATCCGTCCTTACAACATGGCCACCGGTGCTGCGCCGTTCGATTCGCTGTCGGTTGCCGACATCGGCGACGTGGCGATCAACACCTTCAACCTGCTGGACGCCGTACGCATCATCGAAGAAGCCTACGACGACATCCTCGAACACAACGTGATCCCCCTGACCCTGGGCGGCGACCACACCATCACCCTGCCGATCCTGCGTGCCATCCATAAGAAGCACGGCAAGGTCGGCCTGGTGCACATCGACGCCCACGCCGATGTGAACGATCACATGTTCGGCGAGAAAATCGCCCACGGCACCACCTTCCGTCGCGCCGTTGAAGAAGGCCTGCTGGACCCGGACCGTGTCGTGCAGATCGGCCTGCGCGCCCAGGGCTACACCGCTGATGACTTCAACTGGAGCCGCAACCAGGGCTTCCGCGTGGTTCAGGCCGAAGAGTGCTGGCACAAATCGCTGGAGCCTTTGATGGCTGAAGTCCGCGAGAAAGTCGGCGGCGGCCCGGTGTACCTGAGCTTCGACATCGACGGCATCGACCCGGCCTGGGCACCTGGTACCGGCACCCCGGAAATCGGCGGCTTGACGACCATTCAGGCGATCGAGATCGTTCGTGGCTGCCAAGGCCTCGACCTGGTCGGTTGCGATCTGGTAGAAGTCTCGCCCGCTTACGACACCACCGGCAACACCTCGCTGCTGGCCGCCAACCTGCTGTACGAAATGCTCTGCGTACTGCCTGGCGTAGTCCATCGCTGAGGATGGTTCATGAACGAACGTGATCAGGTTTTGAAAGCCGCCGCCGATCTGGTGTCCGCTTTTGCCCGTAACGATCGCGAAGCCTACTTCGGTGCGTTTAGCACCGATGCCAGCTTCGTCTTCTACACCCTCGAACAGCCCCTGCTGTCACGCGACGCCTATCAGGCGATGTGGGACGGCTGGCGCTGCGAGGATGGCTTCGAGGTGCTCTCGTGCACCTCAAGCAACGCTTTCGTCAGCCTGCAGGGTGACGTGGCGATTTTCATCCATGACGTAGCCACCGAGTTGCGCATGCAAGGGGAGCAGCACTTTAGCCAGGAGCGCGAGACGATTGTTTTCAAGAAACAAGCGTCTGGCCAAGAACAACAAGGCCTATGGCTGGCCTGTCACGAACATTTGTCCGCGATGCCGGAAGGGCTGCCACCCCCTTAGCCAACACAGGTGACGCTCACGCACGATGAGCGCGCCTTTATGATCGGAGCTGATCATGAATAACAACAACAAAGACCAAAGCCTTACGCAAATTGAAACCCACGGGGTCGAACAGATCCCGGACAACGAACGCACCGCAGGCCCGACGGACTTGTTCCGGATGATCTTCGGTGGTTCCAACACCTTTGCCACCGCCGTTCTCGGCAGCTTCCCGGTACTGTTCGGCCTGTCGTTCCAGGCGGGCGTCTGGGCGATTGTGCTGGGCGTATTGCTGGGCTCGCTGATCCTCGCGCCAATGGGCCTGTTCGGCCCGATCAACGGCACGAACAACGCCGTGTCCTCCGGTGCGCACTTCGGCGTGCACGGGCGGATCGTCGGCTCGTTCCTGTCGCTGTTGACCGCCATCGCCTTCTTCTCGCTCTCGGTGTGGAGTTCGGGTGATGCGCTGATCGGTGGCGCCAAACGCCTGATCGGCCTGCCGGAAACCGACCTGACCCTGGGCCTGGCCTACGGTCTGTTCGCGATCCTGGTACTGACCGTGTGCATCTATGGCTTCCGCTTCCTGCTGTGGGTCAACAAGATCGCGGTGTGGAGTGCCAGCCTGCTGTTCCTGCTGGGCATCTTCGCCTTCGCCGGTCCCTTCGATGTGAACTACGCCGGCACCGTCAACATGGGGCAACCCGGTTTCTGGGCTGCGTTCATTGGCGCTGCGCTGGTGGCAATGAGCAACCCGATTTCCTTCGGTGCGTTCCTCGGCGACTGGTCGCGCTACATTCCGCGTGACACTTCCAAGCGCCGGATCATGGCGGCGGTGGTGATTTCGCAGATCGCGACGTTCATCCCGTTCCTGTTCGGCCTGACCACCGCCACCATCGTAGCGATCAAGGCACCGGACTACATCGCGGCCAACAACTATGTCGGCGGCCTGCTGGCGGTATCGCCGAGCTGGTTCTTCCTGCCGGTGTGCCTGATTGCGGTGATCGGCGGCATGTCCACCGGCACCACTTCGCTCTATGGCACCGGCCTGGACATGTCCAGCGTATTCCCACGGGTGCTGTCGCGGGTCAAGGCCACGCTGCTGATCGGTGTGATGTCGATTGCCTTCATCTTCATCGGGCGCTTCGCGGCCAACCTGGTGCAGAGCGTGTCGACCTTCGCCGTGCTGATCATCACCTGCACCACCCCGTGGATGGTGATCATGATCATCGGCCTGCTGGTGCGTCGCGGCTTCTACTGCCCGGATGACCTGCAAGTGTTCACCCGCGGCGAGAAAGGTGGCCGCTACTGGTTCACCCACGGCTGGAACTGGCGTGGCCTGGGCGCCTGGATCCCGAGCGCGGCCGTCGGCCTGTGCTTCGTCAACCTGCCGGGTCAGTTCGTCGGGCCACTGGGCGAAATGGCCGGCGGTATCGACATCAGCCTGCCAGTGACCCTGGGCCTGGCCTCGGTGGTGTACCTGGCGTTGCTGAGCCTGTTCCCGGAACCACGCGAAGTGTTCGGCCCGAACGACCTTCGCAGCAAGAGCACGGATTCGCTCGCTAAACCGGCGCTGCGTCAAGCCGCCTGATTAAACGCACTACCTGTGGGAGCGAGCCTGCTCGCGAAGAACGATGACGCGGTTTGCCTGAAAAACCGTGGCGCCTGATTCGCGAGCAGGCTCGCTCCCACAGGATTGATTTCAGCCTCACATAAAAAAGACAATCGGAGACACGCAACAATGGCTTTGGATTTATTCGTCGTACTCATCTACGCCGCCGCGATGCTGATACTCGGCTACTACGGCATGCGCAAGGCCAAGACCAACGAAGACTTCTTGGTCGCCGGTCGTAACCTCGGCCCAAGCCTGTACATGGGCACCATGGCTGCCACCGTTCTGGGCGGCGCGTCCACCGTGGGCACCGTGCGTCTGGGCTACGTGCATGGCATCTCCGGTTTCTGGCTGTGTGCGGCCCTTGGTTGCGGGATCGTCGCGCTGAACCTGTTCCTCGCCAAACCGTTGCTGAAACTGAAGATCTACACCGTTACCCAGGTGCTGGAAAAACGCTACAACCCGATGGCCCGCTCCGCGAGCGCGGTGATCATGCTGGCCTACGCGCTGATGATCGGCGTGACCTCGATCCTGGCGATCGGCACCGTTCTGCAAGTGCTGTTCGGCCTGCCGTTCTGGATCTCGGTACTGCTCGGCGGCGGCGTAGTGGTGATCTACTCCGCCATCGGCGGCATGTGGTCGCTGACCCTGACCGACATCGTCCAGTTCATCATCAAGACCGTAGGCCTGATGTTCATCCTGTTGCCAATCTGCCTGTACCGCGTTGGCGGCTGGGATGAGTTGGTGTTGAAACTGCCGGCGGCGAGCTTCAGCTTCACCACCATCGGTTGGGACACCATCATCACCTACTTCATGATCTACTTCTTCGGCATCCTGATCGGCCAGGACATCTGGCAACGGGTGTTCACCGTCAAGACCGCCAAAGTGGCTCAGGTTGCCGGTACCGCGGCCGGTATCTACTGCATCCTCTACGGCCTGGCCTGTGCCCTGATCGGCATGGCTGCCCACGTACTTATCCCGGACCTGGACAACGTCAACAACGCCTTCGCCGCCATCGTCAAACTGTCCCTGCCGGACGGTATCCGTGGCTTGGTGATCGCTGCCGCACTGGCCGCCATGATGTCCACCGCCAGCGCCGGCCTGCTGGCCGCTGCTACCACCCTGACCGAAGACCTGCTGCCGAAACTGCGTGGCGGCAAACAGTCGAGCCTGGCGATCAACCGCCTGTTCACCCTGTTGACCGGCATCGTGGTACTGGGCATCGCTCTGATCGTGAACGACGTGATCAGCGCCCTGACCCTGGCCTACAACCTGTTGGTCGGCGGCATGCTGATCCCGCTGATGGGTGCGATTTTCTGGAAGCGCGCTACCACCGCCGGCGCTATCGCCAGCATGGGCATGGGCTTCGCCACCGCGCTGCTGTTCATGTTCAAGGACGGTCTGGATGCCAACACCCCGATCTACTACAGCCTCGGTGTAGGCCTGGTGAGTTTCGTGGTGGTCAGCCTGCTGTCCCGTCGCCCGGAGACTGTGGCCAGCGCTGCCTAAACTGAAAAGAATGGAATGACTTTTTCTTCGACGAGTGTGGCGTCGGTTGCCATACTCGTTTTTTTTCGTCTGGAGAAAACATTTTATGAAGATTGTTTCTCGCGACCAGTGGTTCGAAGTGAAACCGCTCAGTGACGGCATCCGCCTGATTCACGAGCCGTACATCCGCCCCTTCTACCGCTGCAACCTCTGGCACATCCAGGGTCGTGACAAAGACCTGCTGCTGGACAGCGGCTCGGGCCTGGTCAGCCTGCGCGAGCAACTGCCGTGGATCACCGAGCGGCCGCTGGTGGCGGTGGCCAGCCACTGCCATTTCGATCACATCGCCGGTCATCACGAGTTCGCTGAACGACTGGTGCACCCGGCCGAGGCGGACATTCTCGCCGCGCCCAATGGCGACAACGACCTGAGCAAAGCCTTTGTCGGCGACGACATGTTCGAGGCGCACCCTGATTGCCCGCTGTGCTACGCCGAATACCGGGTCAAGGCCGCACCGGCCACGGGGTTTGTCGAAGATGGAGATGTGCTGGACCTGGGCAATCGGGTGTTGCAGGTCGTGCACACACCGGGGCACTCACCGGGCGGCATCTGCCTGTACGAAGCCGCCACCGAGACCTTGTTCAGCGGCGACATCATCTACGACGGCCCGCTGATCGAAGACGCCTACCACTCCAACCTCGATGACTACGCGCGCAGCCTGCAACGCTTGCGTGAGCTGTCGATCCGCACGGTGCATGGCGGGCATTTCGGCAGTTTTTCCGGGGAGCATTTGCGCAACATGATTGACGAATGGCAGCGCTCACACGGCTAAAGCCTGCTGTACTCAACGGCAGGAACTGCTCCGGCACGGAGAACAAAACCGCCTCCTCCTCGAAGAACGCTCATGAAAAAAACTGCCGTTCGTACTGTCGTGCACCGCTACATCAGCCGCCTGCTGGAAGGCCGGGATGACTTCGACGACAACGCCAGCCTGGCGCAGTTGGGACTGGATAAAGAAGATATCGAAGAACTGATCTTCCATCTGGAAGATGAGCTGGGTGTAACGGCGTTTACCGTGGAAGAAGACCGGATGCTGAAATCCGCCAGGACGGCGAATGATTTGAGCCGGTTCTTGCTGGAGATCGGGCGGTACTAAGGCTGCTGATCAAACGTACACGAAGCGGCAAGGGAGATTGCTCCCTCGCCACGGAAAACCTTTCACCTGTCAGATGTTATCTGCCATTACCGGCGTCGCTGCTGGCGCCGACGCTGTTCGTCGTCAGTACGAACAGGCACGGGTTGCATTGGCGGTTCGATCAAACCGAGAGCCACGCCCAGGTCATGCAGCCAGTTTTGAATTTTCTCTTTCATGGTGCCCCCTTCAGGGTAGTGCCGAGCGGCCAAAATTCTCTAGCCCCTTCGCACAGATAATAGTCCGAAGTCCCGTGCAATGCTCGCGCAAAGTCGCAATGATCTGTTACTGAATCCATCACAATCAGCCTGTGTTCAGGCAATTTCCCGCGCCTGCACCTGTGCCGTAGGAAAAACCACCTGTTGTTGCTCGATCCAGGCATTCAGGTTGGCCCCGACCATGCCCTTGCGCCACATCAGCCAAGTGGTAGCGCTGGCGAACGGCTCGGCCAACGGATGCACTGCCACACTCTCACGGCCCGGCAGGCTGGCGAGCATCGACTCCGACATCAGCGCCACACCGGAACCGGCAATCACACACGCCAGCATCCCCGGATAGGACTCGATCTCCATCGCCCGGCCCATGGCCGCGTGGTCATGGGCGAACCAGGCCTCCAGGCGCATGCGGTAGGAGCAGCCCTGGCGAAAGGTGAACACCGAACGACCTTGCACATCCAGCGCGCTGCGCACGGGCGGATGATCGGCCTCGCTGATCAGCACCAGGCGCTCTTCGCACAAGGGCACCCCGTCGAGCCCGGCCAGTTCCATGGGGCCATCCACCAGTGCCGCATCGAGTCGGCCGGTGAGCAGGCCTTCGAGCAATTCACCGCTGGGCCCGGATTGCACTTGCAGGTTCACGGCCGGATACAGGCGGTGATAGCGCGCCAATAGCCGCGGAAGATGAATCGCCGCCGTGCTGTACATGGTGCCGAGCACGAAGTCGCCCGCCGGTTGCCCGCCCTGCACTGCCGCGCTGGCTTCGTCGCGCAAGGCAAACAGTTTGGCCGTGTAGTCCAGCAGGACTTTTCCCGCAGGCGACAACTGCAAGCGCTGACGCTCGCGCAGGAACAGTTCGACACCCAGTTGCTCCTCCAGCTGTTTGAGCCGGGTCGACAGGTTCGACGGCACTCGATGCAGCCGTTCGGCGGCCCGGGTGATGGACCCTTCTTGCGCCACCGCCTGGAAGATGCGCAATTGGCTGAATTCCACGGCATTCTCCAAAAAAGAACAAGTTACTCACTATTATTCATTTTTAAAGAAAGTCAATCAATCCTAGCCTGACGGTCATCGATCCTCTGAACGGAATCCAGACCATGTCTCCCTTGATTCGCTTATCCGCCAGTTTCGTTGCCCTGATGATGGCCATGGGCATCGGCCGTTTTGCCCTGACACCGCAACTGCCGCACCTGCTCAGCGAAGGTCAGATCGACCTGACCGCCGCCGGACTGATTGCCGCCGCCAATTACCTCGGTTATTTCATCGGCGCGGTGGACGCCATGTTCTCCCGGCGTCCCGCGCAAGTGCGCCGGCGCTTGCTGGGCGGGTTGTGGCTCTGCGTACTGCTGACCCTGGCGTCGTTCTGGGCCAATGGTTTCTGGTCGCACCTGCTGCTGCGCTTCGGCACCGGTGTGGCCAGCGCCTGGGTGCTGGTGATGATCACCGCCCTGAGCCAGCCGCTCGCGGCAGCGGCCGGTCGCCCACGATCAGGCGCCCTGGTCTTCGCCGGACCGGGTTTGGGGATTTTTCTGACAGGTTTGTTGGCCCTGGGCTCGAACCTGCTGGGCCAGACTTCCGCCACCTTGTGGCTGGTGTACGCCGCCACAGGGCTGGCGATGCTGCTGGGGATCCTGCCATTCCTGCCACAACCGGACACAACCGCGACTGCTGCGCCCAGCGCCAACGCATCGCACACCCAAGGCATCGGTCGTCTGGGCTGGATCTATGGCTTGTACGGATTGGGCTACATCATCCCGGCGACCTTTCTGTCGCAGATGGCCAACGCGCAATTCCATGGCCAATGGCAGGCCGACCTGTTCTGGCCGTGCTTTGGCTTGGCGGCTGCCACGGGTGTGGTGCTGGTGAGTCTGCGTCGCCAAAGGCCGGGAGCAACGCGTCACTGGTTGATGGCGACGTTATGGCTGCAAGCCGCCGGCGTGTTCGCCTGCCTGCTGGGCAACGGGCCAGGTCTGGCGTTGGGTGTGATCCTGTGCGGCACGCCATTCCTGGCTTGCATGCAACTGGTGATGCAGCGTTCCCGGGAACTGGCGCCCCACGCTACCCAGCGCAATGCCGGCCTGCTGACGGCCTGCTTCGCCGTGGGCCAACTGAGCGGGCCATTGCTGGCGGCGCTGAGCAGTCATTTCAGTGGCGGTTTGCAGCCGGCACTGGTGGTCGCCGGCTGCGGTCTGTTGCTCGCCGGCGGTCTGTTGCTCGCGCCGGTCAGTGCTGACCGAGGGCTTTGCGCAAACGACGGCGCAGCCACTGTTCAGCACTGACAAAGGTGATGCCCGCCAACACCAGCACGGCACCGATGACGAAGTTCAGGCTCAGCGCCTCGCCCAGCAGCACCACACCGAACGTGACGCCGAACAACGGCGTCATGAACGAAAACACCGCGAGGTTCGCCGCCAGGTACCGGCGCAGCAGCCAGAACCAGATCAGGTAACTGAAGAACGACACGATCACGCCCTGAAACAGCACACTGGCGACCGCCACGGTGGTCAGGCTGACATGGGTGACCTGGCCGCTGAGCAGCGCAATCAACAACAATCCGAAGAAACCGACAATCAACTGATAGAACAGCGTCAGGGTCACCGGCGCTTCCGACAGGCGCGAGGCGCGCACCACTACCGTGGTCGCGCCCCAGGCAGCACCCGCCAGCACACCCAAGGCATCGCCCATCAACATGCGGTAATCAAGGTTGTCCCAGGACACCCCGCCGGCAAACGCGATGGCAATCCCGATAAAGGCCAGGACAATCCCCAGCCATTGCAAGGGCCGCAAACGCTCACTGGGCAACAACCAGTGCACACCCAATGCAGTGAAGATCGGCGCGGTGTAGAGAAACACCGACATGTGCGCCGCCGTGGTCAGTTGCAGGCCTTCGGAAATGAAGAAGAACTCCAGGCCGAACAAGGCACCGGCCAACAGACCGCCGCGCCAGGTCGTCCCCACCTGGTTCCAGCCGCCCTTCCAGCAGATCAGCAGCCCGACCAGCAACGCCGACATGCCGGAACGTCCAGCCGCCTGCATCACCGGCGCAATATCGGCCGCCGCCCACTTGATCATCACCTGCTGCACGCCCCAGACCAGGCACAACCCGACCATCACTTGCAGGGCAAACCCGTCGGCGCTGCGCCGGGTGGCACTCACCGGAACACCTCGAAGACACAATCCATGGCAAAGACTCGGCAGAAAAAAAGCAAAACCCCGGCCTTCTCGTTGAAAAGAAATCACCAGGGCGATGAATCATGTTGTCGATTATTAACCAGTAGGCCAGAAAATGCCCCTGTAGGAGCTGCCAAAGGCTGCGATCTTGATTTTTAAAGATCAAAAGATCGCCCGAGCGCGGACCGAGCCTTCGGCAGCTCCTACACGTCAGAGTGGGGTCAACTGAGCTCGATACGATCGGCATGAATGACAATCTGGCCATTCTTGTACAATGCACCAATGGCCTTCTTGAAGTTGCCCTTGCTGACACCAAACAGGCTGCTGATCAACGCCGGATCGCTCTTGTCGCTGACCGCCAGGCTGCCGTTGTTTTCGCGCAACTTGGCGAGGATCTTCGAGTTCAGGCTGGTGGCCGCTTCCTGGCCGACCGGTTGCAGGCTCAGGCTGATCTTGCCGTCGGCGCGAACTTCCTTGATGAAACCCTTTTCTTCTTTACCGGCGCGCATGAACTTGAAGATTTCATTCTTGTGGATCAGGCCCCAGTGCTTGTTGTTGATGATGGCCTTGAAGCCCATGTCCGTGGCTTCGGCCACCAGCAGATCCACTTCCTGGCCCGCGGTGTAGTTGGCCGGGGTCTTGTCCAGGTAGCGGTCCAGACGCGCGGTCGCGGTGATGCGACGGGTGTGTTTGTCGAGGTAGACGTGCACCACCACATACTCACCCGCCGTCATCTGACGCTTCTCTTCGGAGAACGGCAGCAACAGGTCTTTCGGCAAACCCCAGTCCAGGAATACGCCGATGCTGTTGACTTCAACAACTTTCAAACTGGCGAATTCACCGACTTGAACTTTCGGTTTTTCAGTAGTTGCGATGAGTTTGTCATCGCTGTCCAGATAAATAAAAACGTTGAGCCAGTCTTCATCTTCGGTAGGAATATCTTTTGGAATATAACGATTAGGCAGAAGGATTTCGCCATCCGCGCCACCGTCCAGATATAAACCGAAGTTAGTGTGTTTAACCACTTGCAAACTGTTGTAACGCCCGACTAAAGCCATGTCCAATACCCTCATTGCGTGGGCGGCATTCTACCCGGTTTTAGGCGCCGCGTTCGGCACCCGGCCCGGTGGTACGAGAAATTCCTCTGAAGGCCTTGATTTTCCGGGGTTTGCATCGAGCACCTGGCCGCTCGTCAGACCGATCCGGGTATTTACGCCATGCTCAGGCCAGCGTAACGCGGTATTTTTCCAGGCAATGTTCTTAGTTAAAACAGCGGCTTAGACACCTATTTCGAATACTGGCCGATGCCTGTTTACCCCGACCTCACGAATATGCCGAGGGGATATTTGCCAAGCAATTATCAGGTTATTCCTGTACGATGCCTGGCCAAGTTAATTTTCTACAGGTTAATGGCCGCCATGCGTGTAAAAGCATCCACCAGCAAAGCAAAGCCAGCTCCAGCCGTCGAAACCAGCGAATCGATCAACAGCCAGATCGCTGCGTTCCTCAAGTCCGGCGGTGAAATCCAGCAAATTGCCAAAGGCGTCAGCGGCCAGACGTTCGGCCCGTCCAAGCAGATCACCCTGGGCAAAAAGTAATTCCCTCGCGTCACCTGGTCCCAAAGCGCTTTGAGCTTCGAAGCGCTTGGACTGGAACCCTCGCTTCTCCCCTGCGACACTCCAAATCAAATCCTGTGAAAATCATCGACCTCGAGCTGATCTACAGCGATACCACCCTGCGCGGCAGCAGTTGCTCGACCTATGTCGGGCACAACAGCCTGTGTAACGGGCTGGTCACCCTCAAGACCCAACGCGCGTTCTATTGATCGACTGAACTGCCGGGCTCAATCTGGGCTCACATGAGAATCAGCCCCCGAAGGCTGGCTTTCGCAAGGATTCGCCCATGTCCCGCTGGTTCAATCACATAGCCGTAGTACTGACCATCGCTCTCGCCCTCGGCGCGTGCAGCCGCGTGGGCCTGGCCTACCGCAACCTCGACGTGATCATTCCGTGGACGCTCAGCGACTACCTGGACATGAACGGCGAGCAAAAAAGCTGGCTGAACGAACGCCTGAAGGAACACCTGAGTTGGCACTGCACCACCCAATTGCCCGGCTACCTCGACTGGCTGGACCGCCTGCAAACCATGATCGCCACCAACCAGGTCACCGATGCCGCCTTGCAGGCCCGCACCCACGAAGCCGAAGAGGCGATTGCCGAGACCGCCCGGGAAATCACCCCGTCGGCCGTCGAGTTGCTGCAAGGGCTGGATGACAAGCAAGTTACCGAAATGAACGATGCCTTCGTCAAGGACCAGCGCAAACGCCAGGAGGAATACCTCAAGCCCTCCCTCTCCCGGCAGATCAAGGAGCGTGGCGAACGCATGGAAAAGCGCCTGAACGACTGGCTCGGGCCTTTGAACATTTCTCAGCAACAGCGAGTCGCCACCTGGTCCAACGCCTTGGGCGACCAGAACACCCAGTGGATTGCCAACCGTATCCATTGGCAGAAGCAGTTCAGCGCAGTTGTTGCGCAACGCCAGAGTCCACAATTCCCACAACGGATCGAGACACTTCTGGTCAATCGCGAGAGTTTGTGGACGCCTGCCTATCGTCAGGCCTTCGCCAACACCGAAGCCCAGGCGCGCTCGCTGTTCGTGGATCTGATGGCTGAAAGCACGCCGGACCAGCGTGAGCGCTTGCTGAAGAAAATCGAGCGGGTGAGGAAGGATTTCAGCGACTTGAAGTGTTTGAAAACGGCGAAACAAAGTTAATCCCCACACAATGCCCCTGTGGGAGATTCTATGGCTGAGGTGAAGCCTTCAGCCGGGCTTCTGCTGACGACTGACCGGCGGTATGTCGAATTCCACGCAAGCCAAACGACTAGGCTGTGTAAATCACCTCCCCGCCCCACGCAGGAGAAAACATCATGAACATTCAGAATCATCCCGTCGTGTCGCGGGAAGAATGGCTCGTCGCACGCAAACAGCACCTTGCCCACGAAAAAGCCTTTACCAAGGAAAGGGACAGACTCAGCGCCGAACGCCGCGCCCTGCCCTGGGTGAAAATCGACAAGGACTACCGCTTCCAGGGACCCAATGGCGAACTGAAACTGGCGGACTTGTTTGGCGGACGCAGTCAATTGGTCATCTACCACTTCATGTTTGGCAAAGGCTGGGACGAAGGCTGCTCTGGCTGCTCGTTCCTCTCCGATCACATCGACGGCGCCAACCAGCACCTGGCCCACCACGACATTGCGGTAGTGGCGGTTTCCCACGCACCGTTCGCTGAATACCAGGCGTTCAAGCGGCGCATGGGCTGGAAGTTCGACTGGGTGTCGTCAGCAGGTTCTGATTTCAACTACGACTTCGACGTCAGTGCCCGAGCCGAAGACGTCGCCGCCGGAACGGCTACGTACAACTACGAAAAAACCGACGGATCCGAGGAAGAACTCCCCGGCCTCAGCGTGTTTTATCGTAATGACGCCGGGGAAATTTTCCATACCTACTCCACCTATGCCCGGGGCCTGGACATGCTGGTCGGCGCCTACAACTACCTCGACCTGACGCCTAAGGGCCGCAACGAAGAGGAGATCATGGAGTGGGTGCGGCATCATGACCGGTACGAAGAACAGGCGAACCCCAGTTGCTGCCATGGGGGTTAGCCAACGTACACCGAGTCGCAGCCTTCGCTTGTGCCCTGCCCGCCTGGGCCTGCCGGGTAAGTGTCAGTTGATCGATCAGCACTTGAAGGAGTTGGAATCCGCCGAGAAGAAAGCCGAAGTCTGATAAACGCCAGGCATAAAAAACCCGGACACTGTCCGGGTTTTTCCTGGGTCGTCTACAACGACTTACTCAGCCGCCGGCGCTTCCGGCTTGCGGCGCTTGAGCGGGGCCATGCCGTCCTTGCTGACCAGCGAGTCGCTCTTCGGCCGGTTGGCGCTCTTGCGCTTGGTCGGAGTCTTGGCGGCGGTTTTCTTTTTCTCGCCCTTGGCGTCGGTCTTTTTCTTCTTCACGCCGACGGCTTTGCCCGAGGCCTTGACCTTTTTCGGTCCGCCGTAGGTGCCTTTGACTTCCTTGATCGTACGACGCTCGAAGCTCTGCTTGAGGTAGCGCTCGATGCTCGACATCAGGTTCCAGTCGCCGTGGCAGATCAGCGAAATGGCCAGGCCATCGTTGCCGGCGCGGCCGGTACGACCGATGCGGTGCACGTATTCGTCGCCACTGCGCGGCATGTCAAAGTTGATCACCAGGTCCAGGCCGTCGACATCCAGGCCACGAGCGGCGACGTCGGTGGCCACGAGGATTTTCACGCCGCCCTGCTTCAGGCGGTCGATCGCCAGTTTGCGATCCTTCTGGTCTTTCTCGCCGTGCAGCACGAACGCTTTGTATTCCTGCGCCACCAGGCGACCGTAGATGCGGTCGGCCATGGCCCGGGTGTTGGTGAAGACGATGGCCTTCTGGTAGGTCTCGTTGGCCAGCAGCCAGTTGACGATCTGTTCTTTGTGCTGATTGTGGTCAGCGGTAATGATTTGCTGGCGGGTGGTGTCGTTCAGCTGGCTGACCGCGTTGAGTTGCAAGTGCTCAGGGTTGTTCAGGACCTTGGCGATCATCTCGCGCAGACCCGAACCACCGGTCGTAGCGGAGAACAGCATGGTCTGCTGACGGTTGGTGCACTCGTCCACCAGACGCTGCACGTCTTCGGCGAAGCCCATGTCGAGCATGCGGTCGGCTTCGTCGAGCACCAGTACTTCAACTTCCTTCAAGTCGAGGTTGCCGGCGTTCAGTTGCTCGATCATCCGGCCCGGCGTACCGATCAGGATGTCCGGCACCTTGCGCAGCATCGCGGCCTGGACCTTGAAGTCTTCGCCGCCGGTGATCAGTCCGGACTTGATGAAGGTGAACTGCGAGAAGCGTTCAACTTCTTTCAGGGTCTGCTGGGCCAGTTCGCGGGTCGGCAGCAGGATCAGGGTCTTGATGCTGACGCGGATTTTCGCCGGGCCGATCAGACGGTTGAGGATCGGCAAAACGAATGCAGCGGTTTTGCCGCTACCGGTTTGCGCCGTCACCCGCAGGTCACGCCCCTGGAGCGCCAGCGGGATGGCCGCGGCTTGCACAGGCGTTGGCTCGACAAATTTCAGCTCGGCCACGGCTTTGAGCAGGCGTTCGTGCAGGGCGAATTGGGAAAACACGGGTGCTACCTCGAAGAAATGCAAAAAAACAGCTGCATAGGGTAACGGTTTCGAGCGCTCAGGCCGAGTTTCTTTATACAAATGGCGGTAAACAGTTGGTTTTTTGTTGCCTGATTTTTCCCGAAACGTAATACAAAGCGCCTTAAATGCTCTAATCCCCTCTCGCGCCTTACAGAAGAATCGTTTTCGACCATGGA
Source organism: Pseudomonas sp. P4_C4 (assembly GCF_056402055.1). Lineage (NCBI taxonomy): Bacteria > Pseudomonadati > Pseudomonadota > Gammaproteobacteria > Pseudomonadales > Pseudomonadaceae > Pseudomonas > Pseudomonas sp. P4_C4. The sequence goes on from NZ_JBFUID010000054.1 coordinate 23,716, forward strand.
TATCAAACAGCTCTGGACCAACGTCCTGGACCTTTGGGGTGCCCTCGACCAGCACCCGCTCGTGCACTCCAGCCTGTCGCTGTTGTTGYTGCTGGCAATTGCGCTGTTCCTCGGACGGGTGGCGCGTTACCTCATTCTGCACGCGGCAAAAATGCTTGGCCGCCAGCCGGCCTTGCACTGGGTCAATGATTTCCTGCAGAACAAGGTGTTCCATCGCCTGGCGCAGATCACGCCTTCGCTGGTGATCCAGTTCGGTCTCAATCTGGTGCCGGACCTGAGCAAGACCAGTCTGAATTTCCTCGGTAACGTCGCGCTGTCCTTCACCTTGCTGTTTCTGCTGCTGTCGGTCAGCGCCCTGCTCAATGCCCTGCTGGACATCTACGCCCGCACCGAGCACGCCCGCACCCGCTCGATCAAAGGCTATGTGCAACTGGCGAAAATGGTGTTGTACGTGTTTGGCGCGATCGTCATCGTCGCCACGCTGATCGACCGCTCGCCGCTGTTGTTGCTGTCGGGTCTGGGTGCCATGTCGGCGGTGATTCTGTTGGTATACAAGGACACCCTGCTGTCGTTCGTCGCCAGCGTGCAGTTGACCAGCAACGACATGCTGCGGGTCGGCGACTGGATCGAGATGCCACAGGTGGGTGCCGACGGCGATGTGGTGGACATCACCCTGCACACGGTCAAGGTGCAGAACTTCGACAAGACCATCGTCTCGATCCCGACCTGGCGCCTGATGTCCGAGTCGTTCAAGAACTGGCGCGGCATGCAGGCTTCCGGTGGGCGCCGGATCAAACGCAGTCTGTTCATCGACGCCAGCGGCGTACGCTTTCTGCGTGACGACGAAGAGCAGAAGCTGTCCCAGGTGCACTTGCTCACTGACTACATGACCCGCAAACAGGCCGAACTCAAGGCCTGGAACGAAGCTCAGGGCAACGTCGCGGCCATGTCGGCCAACCGTCGGCGGATGACCAACATCGGCACTTTGCGCGCCTATGCACTGGCCTACCTGAAGAGTCACCCGGAGATCCAGCCGAACATGACCTGCATGGTGCGTCAGATGCAGACAACGGCCCAGGGTATTCCGCTGGAAATCTACTGTTTTACCCGCACCACGGCGTGGGCTGATTACGAGCGGATCCAGGGGGATATTTTCGACTACCTGCTGGCGGTGCTGCCGGAGTTTGGCTTGAGCCTGTATCAGCAGCCGAGCGGAACGGATTTGCGTGCGGGGATATTGCCGGCGGTGCTGGGCGTGAGCCATATTCCCGAAGCGGAAAAACGCAGGGTGTAACACCCAAAAAAACTGTGGGAGCGAGCCTGCTCGCGATGGCGCTGGGTCATTCAACAATGTTGTCGATTGACCCTCCCCCATCGCGAGCAGGCTCGCTCCCACAGGTGTCGCGATAATTTTCTCGGTTACTTCACCTGCCGCTGCGGTGCCTTGTGCACCATGGTGTAGGCGTAATCCACGCCCATGCCGTACGCGCCGCTGTGTTCCAGCACCAGTTCCATCACCGCTTCGTAAGTATCCTTGTGCGCCCAGTCACGCTGGTATTCGAGCAACACTTGTTGCCAGGTCACCGGTACCGCGCCGGCCTGAATCATCCGTTGCACCGACATGTCGTGGGCTTCCTTGCTGGTGCCACCGGAGGCGTCGGTGACGATGTACACCTCGTAGCCTTCAGCCAGGGCCTCCAGTGCCGGGAAAGTCAGGCAGACCTCAGTCCACAGCGCGGCAATGATCAGCTTCTTGCGACCGGTGGCTTTCACCGCGTCTACCAGTGCCTTGTCTTCCCAGGAGTTCATCGAGGTGCGCTCGATCGGCTTTTGCTCCGGGTGCACTGCCAGCAATTCAGGCCAGATGTAACCGCTGAAGCTTTCGGTTTCGACCGAGGTGTAGATGGTCGGCACGTTGAAGATCTTCGCTGCCTTGGCCAGGCCCACGGTGTTGTTCTTCAGGGTCTGGCGATCAATGGACTGCACGCCGAAAGCCATTTGCGGCTGGTGGTCGATCAGGATCAGGGCGGAGTTGGTTGGGTTGAGCAGTTCACGAATAGACATGGCGCGTTCCTTTTGATGTCGATACTTCGAATGGGTAAGGGGTTAGTCGACCTTGCCTTCAGCAGCGTTGTTGTCGGCTTGGATGTCACTTTAGGGGCTAGCGATAAAAGGGACAATTACCTAAAATAGAGAATCATTGATTCTAAAATAGGGACAATATGGATCGCATCGAATGCATGCGCGCCTTCGTCGTCACGGTCGGCGAGAACGGCTTCGCCGCAGCCGCCCGGGCCATGGACGTGCCGCGCTCGAAAGTCAGCAAACAGATTCAGGCACTGGAAGAAGCCATCGGCGTGCAATTGCTGCAACGCACCACCCGCAGCCTGCACCTGACCGAGGCCGGAGCCGAGTATTTCGACGCAGCACGGGAGGTGCTGGCGGCACTGGACGAGGCCGAGCAACGCGCCCGTGACGGCATCGGCGAGTTACGCGGTGTGTTGCGGGTCAATGCGCCGATGTCGTTCGGTCTTCGGCGGCTGGGGCCATTGATTCCGCTGTTTCATGAACAGCACCCGAACATCGAGTTGCAACTGGTGCTCAGCGACCAGCAGGTCGATCCGGTGCGGGGCGGCTTTGACGTAACCATCCGCATCGCCAGCATGCCCGACTCGACGATGATCGCCCGGCAGCTGGCGCCCGCACCGCGCATCATGGTGGCGTCCCCGGCTTATCTCGAACGCGCCGGCGTTCCGCAGACTCCGCAGGATCTGCGCGCCCATCAATGCCTGAACTACGGGTATCTGCAGAGCGGTGTCAGCCTGCAACTGTGCAATGGCAAGGAAACCCAACGGGTGAACGTCACCGGCCCACTGCACGCCAACAACGGCGACCTGCTCGCCCAGGCCGCCGAAGCCGGCATGGGCATCGCCCTGCTGCCCGACTTCATCGTCGAAGATGCGCTGGCGGCCGGGCGGCTGGTGCCGGTGCTGTGCGAATGGCAGGCTCCGGCGATCACCATCAACGCGGTGTATTCGTCGGCGCGGCGGGTGCCGCAGAAGACCCGGGCGTTTATCGAGTTTCTGGTGGGGCAACTGGCGCCGAAGTGATTTTTCGAAATCATACAATTCATTGTAGGAGCGAGCCTGCTCGCGATGGCGGAGTGTCAGTCGACGATGATGTTGCCTGATCCACCGCAATCGCGAGCAGGCTCGCTCCTACAGGGATATCGGGTTATCCAGGGTTCAGTGGACGGCCAGAGGTTTGCGTATACCCAACCGACTGATCCACACCGCCAGCAAAATCACCGAACCGCCGAGCAACAACCGCCCCAGTTCTTCATGCTGGTTCCATATCAGCAGGTTGATCAGCAGTCCCACCGGCACATGCAGGTTGTTCATCACCGCCAGCGTCCCGCCGTTGACCAGGCACGCGCCCTTGTTCCACCAGTACAGCCCCAAAGCGGTCGAGACCAGGCCGAGGAACAGCAGCACGCCCCATTGCAGCGGCGCTTCGGGCAGGAAGTTCTGTTTGCCGAATAGTAGAAACGCCGGCAACACCACCGCCAGCGCGCCGAGGTAGAAGTAGCCGAAGCGACGGTAATGCGGCAGATCGCTTGGGTGGCGCGCGACCAGGTGTTTGTAGAGCACCTGCCCGGCAGCGAAGGTGAAGTTGGCCAATTGCAGCAACAGGAAACCCATGAGGAAGTCCGGACTGATCCGGTCAAGGCGAATCACCGCCGCCCCCGCCACCGCCACCAGCGCCGCGACCAGGGCCCAGGGATTGAAGCGACGGTTGAGCGCATCTTCGATCAGGGTCACGTGCAGCGGCGTGAGGATGGTGAACAACAACACTTCCGGCACCGTCAGTACACGAAAGCTCAGGTACAGGCAGACGTAGGTCACGCCAAACTGCAACGCGCCGATCAGCAGCATGCCGCGCATGAATGCCGGCTCCACCGAGCGCCAGCGGGTCAGCGGGATGAACACCAGCCCTGCCAGCAGTACGCGTACCAGCACGGCAAAGTAACTGTCGACATGACCGGCCAGGTATTCGCCGATCAAACTGAAGGAAAACGCCTGGATCAGCGTGACAAAAAGTAGATAGCCCATGCTCGCCTCATTTCGAATGGCGGCGACGATAGCGGTTTTTGCCTTGAATCGCGATCCCCGAAAGCTGTCGGAAAACACGCAAGTCCCTGTAGGAGCGAGCCTGCTCGCGATAGCGGTGGATCAGTCAACATCATTGTCGACTGACACTCAGTCATCGCGAGCAGGCTCACTCCTACAGGGGTTTTGTAGGTGTTCGTCAGATCACAGACAAAAAAAAGCCCGATCTCGCTAAAGCGTTCAATCGGGCCAGAGCACTCAGGAGCAACAAGTGCGAAGGGAGGTTCGATGCGCGTACAGGCTTGAAGGGTTGCGCCAGGTCACTAGACCATCCAGCGATTATCTGGCGATTAACGTATCAGGCCACTTGCGAAAGCTTGGCGTTCGCCTGGTTCAAGCCTTTCTCCTGGAAGTCACCGCCCAGGTTCATGCCTTCGGCGTGGATGAATGTCACGTCGTGGATACCGATGAAGCCCATGACCTGACGCAGGTACGGTTCCTGGTGATCGGCGGTGCTGCCGGCGTAGATCCCGCCACGAGCCGTCAGCACGTAGGCACGCTTGCCGCTGAGCAAGCCTTGCGGACCGGTTTCGGTGTACTTGAAGGTCACTCCGGCCCGCAGCACATGGTCAAGCCAGGCTTTCAGGGTGCTGGGGATGGCGAAGTTGTACATCGGCGCGGCCATCACCAGTACATCGGCGGCGAGCAATTCGTCGGTCAACTGGTTGGAGCGTTCCAGGGACGCCTGTTCGATGTCGCTGCGCTGCTCGGCGGGTTTCATCCAGCCACCCAGCAGGTTGATGTCCAGGTGCGGCACCGGCTTGACGGCCAGGTCCCGGATAGTGATCTGGTCATTCGGGTGAGCGGCTTTCCACTGGCTGATGAAGGTCTGGGTCAGTTGACGGGAAACCGAGTCTTGCTGACGGGCACTGCTTTCGATGATCAGAACGCGGGACATGGGATGTAGCCTCCATCTGAGAATGCTGTAGGTCGATGGAGTGAAGGTTAAACAGAGTCATATCGATGAAAAAGCGCAAATAACTGCTATAACCCATCGATAAATTCGTTTATAAGCACAGCATACCCTGCCTCTGTAGGAGCGAGCTTGCTCGCGAGGGTGTATCAGACACAGTGGTGTCGATTGACCCACCGCATCGCGAGCAAGCTCGCTCCTGCAGAAGAGCCAGGCGTCATTTCGGGGTGCAGGACAGTTCGATGCGCAGCTTGATGATGCTACGGGTGAATTTGACGGTGGCATTTTTGTGCTTGCCGGCCGGTACGTCGATCTTGCGGGTACGCGGTGCTTCCGGGCCATTGATGAAAACGGCCTTGCAGCTGGCATCGACGTCGCCGTAGTTGGCCACCTGAATGGAGCCGATGTCGCTATCCGTGTCGTAGGTCTGGTAATCGATCTTCATGCCGTTGAGTTCTTTCTTCACGTCGATCGGGTAAGCCATCGCCGTCAGCGGCAGCAGCGCCAGCATCACACAACAGATTTTTTTCATTCAGCAGCCTCCAGTAAGGGCTGCCAGCTTAGGACAAGAGGAGCTCAACATGAAAGCGCCCCGCGTGACCCTTGATCAATGGCGAACGCTACAAGCCGTGGTCGATCACGGTGGTTTCGCCCAGGCCGCCGAGGCGCTGCATCGCTCGCAATCGTCAGTCAGCTACACCGTGGCCCGCATGCAGGATCAACTCGGTGTGCCGTTGCTGCGCATCGACGGACGCAAAGCCGTGCTGACCGAAGCCGGCGGCGTGCTATTACGCCGTTCCCGGCAACTGGTGAAACAGGCCAGTCAGCTGGAAGACCTGGCCCATCACATGGAGCAGGGCTGGGAAGCCGAAGTGCGCCTGGTGGTCGATGCCGCTTACCCAAGCGCCCGCCTCGTCCGCGCCTTGACCGCGTTCATGCCGCAAAGCCGTGGCTGCCGGGTGCGCCTGCGTGAGGAAGTGCTGTCGGGCGTGGAGGAAGTCCTGCTCGAAGGCGTGGCTGACCTGGCCATCACCGGGTTCAGTATTCCCGGTTACCTGGGCGCGGAATTGAGCGACGTCGAGTTCGTGGCGGTCGCCCACCCGGAGCATCCCCTGCACCGCCTCAACCGCGAACTGAGCTTCCAGGACCTGGAAAGCCAGATGCAAGTGGTGATCCGCGACTCGGGCCGCCAGCAACCACGAGACGTCGGCTGGCTCGGTGCCGAACAGCGCTGGACCGTTGGCAGCCTGGCCACCGCTGCGACCTTCGTCAGCAGCGGCCTGGGGTTTGCCTGGCTGCCCAGGCACATGATCGAACGGGAACTCAAGGAAGGTACGCTCAAGCTGCTACCGTTGGATCAGGGCGGCAGCCGTAACCCGAGCTTTTACCTGTATTCGAACAAGGACAAACCGCTCGGGCCGGCCACGCAGATTCTCATCGAACTGCTGCGTACGTTTGACACCGCACCACTGGACGCACCGTTCGCCGCCCCCGAACAAGCCTGACACGGAGTGTATGCATGGCCTATTTCGAACACGAAGGTTGCAACCTGCACTATGAGGAATATGGCCACGGTACGCCGCTGCTGCTGGTCCACGGTCTCGGCTCCAGTACGCTGGACTGGGAAAAACAGATCCCGGCACTGGCCACCCGCTACCGGGTGATCGTCCCCGATGTCCGCGGTCACGGCCGTTCGGACAAACCCCGGGAGCGCTACAGCATTGCCGGATTCAGCGCTGACCTGATTGCACTGATCGAACACCTCAATCTCGGCCCGGCACATTATGTCGGCCTGTCGATGGGCGGCATGATCGGCTTCCAGTTGGGCGTGGATCAGCCGCAACTGCTCAAGAGCCTGTGCATCGTCAACAGCGCACCCGAGGTCAAACTGCGCAGCCGCGATGACTACTGGCAGTGGTTCAAGCGCTGGAGCCTGATGCGCGCCCTTAGCCTGGGCGCCATCGGCAAGGCGCTGGGCGGCAAGTTGTTCCCGAAGCCCGAGCAGGCCGACTTGCGACAAAAGATGGCCGAACGCTGGGCAAAAAACGATAAACATGCTTATCTCGCCAGCTTCAATGCCATTGTCGGCTGGGGGGTTCAGGAACGACTTTCGAAGGTCACCTGTCCAACCCTCATCGTCAGCGCCGACCGTGACTACACACCGGTGGCGCTGAAGGAAAACTACGTAAAACTGCTGCCCGACGCGCGGCTGGTGGTGATCGCCGATTCCCGCCACGCCACGCCGCTGGACCAGCCGGAACACTTCAACCAGACACTGCTGGAATTTCTGACCGCAGTCGACACCACCACTCAGGATCACTGACCCATGCTGAAAAAAATCGCCCTCGCCGCAGGCTCCGTCCTGTTTGCCGCCAACCTGATGGCCGCGACGCCGGAAAAGGCACCGCATGTGCTGCTGGACACCACCAATGGCCAGATCGAAATCGAACTGGACCCGGTCAAGGCCCCGATCAGTACCAAGAACTTTCTTGAGTACGTCGACAGCGGCTTCTACAACAACACGATTTTCCACCGGGTGATTCCGGGTTTCATGGTCCAGGGCGGCGGCTTCACCCAAGCCATGCAGCAAAAAGACACCAAGGCGCCGATCAAGAACGAGCACAAGAACGGCCTGGTCAACGTGCGTGGCACCTTGTCCATGGCCCGTACCTCGGTGCCTGACTCGGCCACCAGCCAGTTCTTCATCAACGTCAAGGACAACGACTTCCTTGACCAGGGCGACGGCTACGCGGTGTTCGGCAAAGTGGTCAAAGGCATGGACGTGGTCGATATCATCGTCAATTCGCCAACCACCGTTCGTGGCGGCATGAAGGACGTGCCAGCCGATCCGGTGTACATCAAGTCGGCCAAGCGCATCGACTGAGACTAAGCTGGACAAGGATGTCCGAGCCGTTGCCGGTGCTTGCCGGCAACGCTCAAACCGTTAAAAGGAGAGCCCGTTCGCGGGCGAAAAAAACATGCTTTATCGCCGTTTTGAAAAATTGATCGATGTTTTCCGTGAAGCACCGACGGCGTCTCCGCCGGACCGGGTTTTCCCTTTTTATACCTATTACCTCAAGCAGGTCTGGCCGAGCTTCGCCGCCCTGCTGATCGTCGGCCTGATGGGTGCCTTGATCGAAGTGGCATTGTTCAGCTACCTGAGCCGCATCATCGACCTGGCCCAAGGCACGCCGAACGTCAGTCTGTTCCAGGATCATGCCCTCGAACTGACCTGGATGGTGGTGGTTGCGCTGGTGCTGCGCCCGATCTTTGTCGGCCTGCATGACCTGCTGGTGCACCAGACCCTGAGCCCCAGCATGACCAGCATGATCCGCTGGCAGAACCACAGCTACGTGCTCAAGCAGAGCCTGAATTTCTTCCAGAACGACTTCGCCGGGCGCATCGCCCAACGCATCATGCAAACCGGCAACTCACTGCGTGATTCCGCCGTCCAGGCCGTGGATGCCCTGTGGCATGTGCTGATCTACGCCATCAGCTCCCTGGTGCTGTTCGCCGAAGCCGACTGGCGCCTGATAATCCCGCTGTTGACATGGATATTCGCCTTCATCGGCGCCCTCTGTTACTTCGTGCCACGGGTCAAGGATCGCTCGGTGGTGGCGTCCGATGCGCGCTCCAAACTCATGGGGCGGATTGTCGACGGCTACACCAATATCACCACCCTGAAGCTGTTCGCCCACACCAACTTCGAACAGCAATACGCCCGCGAAGCCATCAAGGAACAGACCGAGAAGGCGCAACTGGCCGGCCGCGTGGTCACCAGCATGGACGTGGCCATCACCAGCATGAACGGCTTGCTGATCGTCTGCACCACCGGCCTGGCCCTGTGGTTGTGGACGCAGTCGCTGATCAGCGTGGGCGCGATTGCCCTGGCCACCGGCCTGGTGATCCGCATCGTCAACATGTCCGGCTGGATCATGTGGGTGGTCACCGGCATTTTCGAAAACATCGGCATGGTGCAGGACGGTCTGCAGACCATTTCGCAACCGGTCTCCGTTACCGACCGCGACCAGGCCAAACCCCTGGCGGTGGCCCGTGGCGAAGTACGCTTCGAACAGGTGGACTTCCACTACGGCAAGCGGAGCGGGATCATCGGTGACCTCAACCTGACCATCAAGGCCGGTGAAAAAATCGGCCTGATCGGCCCGTCCGGTGCCGGCAAATCGACCCTGGTGAACCTGCTGCTGCGCCTGTACGACGTCGAAGGCGGACGCATCCTGATCGACGGCCAGAACATCGCCGACGTCAGCCAGGAAAGCCTGCGCGAACGCATCGGCATGATCACCCAGGACACGTCGCTGCTGCACCGTTCGATCCGCGACAACCTGCTGTATGGCAAACCCGACGCCACCGACGCCCAACTCTGGGAAGCGGTGCACAAGGCCCGGGCTGACGGGTTCATTCCGTCGCTGTCAGACGCTGAAGGCCGCACCGGTTTCGATGCCCACGTCGGTGAGCGCGGGGTGAAACTCTCCGGCGGCCAGCGCCAGCGCATCGCCATTGCCCGAGTGTTACTCAAGGACGCGCCGATCCTGATCATGGACGAGGCCACCTCGGCACTGGATTCGGAAGTCGAAGCGGCGATCCAGGAAAGCCTCGAAACCCTGATGCAGGGCAAAACCGTGATCGCCATCGCTCACCGGCTCTCGACCATCGCCCGGATGGACCGGCTGGTGGTGCTGGAAAACGGCAAAATCGCCGAAACCGGAACCCATGCCGAGCTGCTCGCCCATGGCGGTTTGTATGCGCGGTTATGGCAACACCAGACCGGTGGGTTTGTCGGGATCGATTGAGTATTACGGTGGCCGAAAACCTGTGGGAGCGAGCTTGCTCGCGATTGCGGTGAATCAGACGCCATTGCTGTCGACTGACACTCCGTCATCGCGAGCAAGCTCGCTCCCACAGGGATAAGCGTCATACCGAAAGATCGAAATAACCGCCAGGCCCCGCCAACAACGGGCCCTGGCGGTTTTTTATGCCTGCTGGAATTCTGAAAAAACCGTGCTGTACTGACTTCAACGTTCTGGAGGTGGTTCTGCAGTCCATCGGCTGGATGCTAAAGGCAGCATAATCTCGAAAGGACACTCTCTTATGTCTCTGTTAAAACGTTCGGCTACCGAGTTGGTAGGTACGTTCTGGCTGGTGTTGGGTGGTTGCGGCAGTGCGGTGTTGGCGGCGGCTTTTCCGGATGTGGGGATCGGTCTGCTCGGGGTATCCTTCGCGTTTGGCCTGACAGTGCTGACCATGGCTTTCGCCATCGGCCATATTTCCGGCTGCCATCTCAATCCTGCGGTGTCCCTCGGCCTTGTGGTAGGTGGGCGGTTTCCAGCCAATGAATTGCCGGCCTACATCGTTGCCCAGGTCATTGGCGGCGTGATTGCAGCCGCCCTGCTGTATTTCATTGCCAGCGGCAAACCCGGTTTCGAACTGGCAGGGGGCCTGGCGTCCAACGGCTATGGAGAACACTCGCCTGGCGGCTATTCAATGGCCGCAGGTTTTGTCTGTGAGCTGGTGATGACCGCAATGTTCATCCTGATCATCCTCGGCGCCACCGACAAACGTGCACCGGCAGGACTGGCGCCGATTGCCATCGGCCTGGGGCTGACGCTCATCCACCTGATCTCGATCCCGGTCACCAACACCTCGGTCAACCCGGCGCGCAGCACCGGCCCGGCGCTGATCGTCGGCGGCTGGGCAATTCAACAACTGTGGATGTTCTGGGTCGCACCGCTACTCGGTGCCGTGGTCGGCGGCGTGCTGTATCGCTGGCTGGGCAAAGAAGAAAGCTGAAACGCTGAAGATCAGCCTTGTCGATAAGGCAAGGCTGACTTCGCATCCTCAGCATAAGCCAACACTCCCAGCCGCTCCTGCTCCAGAAAGTCTTTAACCGCTGCTTTCAATCCCGGATGCCGCAAGTAGTGCCAGGAATGCGTAATGACTGGCTCGAATCCGCGAATCAGTTTGTGCTCACCCTGTGCCCCGGCATCAAAACGCTGGAAACCGTTGGCGATGGCATAGTCCATGCCCTGGTAGAAACAGGTCTCGAAATGCAGGCGATCGAACTCCGCCAGGCATCCCCAGTAACGGCCATAAAAGCTGTCGCCCCCCACCAGACTGAACGCCATCGCCACCGGCCGTGAACCTTGCTTGGCCAGCACCACGCGAATCGACTCCGGCATGCGTTCGGCCAGCAGGCTGAAAAACTCCCGTGTCAGATACGGCGCTTGCCGGCGCACCGCATAGGTATTGGCGTAGCAGGCATAGACGAAATCCCATTGCGCCTGACTCAGCTCCCGCCCTTCAAGCCACTCAAACTCGAAGCCCTGCCCGGCCACCTGCTCGCGCTCCTTGCGCATCTGTTTGCGCTTGCGCGAACTCAGCACATCGAGGAAGTCCTGGAAATCCCGGTAGCCGCGATTCTGCCAGTGGTATTGACAGCCAACGCGCTGCAGCCAGCCGGGCTGCTCACTCAGTGCCGCGTCGGTAAACGGATCGGTGAAATTGATGTGGGCACTGGAGAGCCCTTCAAGCTCAAGGTAACCCGGCAGGCTTTTCAATAACTCGAAGCCGTCTTCGACCGTGGCCGCCAACAGCCGCGGCCCGGTGACCGGACTGAACGGCACCGCGGTCAACAGCTTGGGGTAGTAGTCGATGCCTGCACGTTCACAGGCATCGGCCCAGGCGTGATCGAACACGTATTCGCCGTAGGAATGCCACTTGCGATAACCGGGTAGCGCGGCGATCAAGCGCTCACCTTCAACGTGAAGCAAATGCTCAGGCTGCCAGCCGGTATGGGGTCCGATGCTGCCGCTGTCTTCCAGTGCGCTCAAAAAAGCGTGACGCAGAAAAGGCTGAGTCTCGGGCACCAGTGCGTCCCAGGTCTGCGGGGCGATTTCTGACAGTTTTTGCAGGCGTTGCAACGGCATCACCATCCTCACTCTTCATGGCGTGAAAGCCCCGCGAGTATCGCCTATCGCTCCGCATTGCACACGAGCAAACCGACGACAGTGCTCTAACTCAATAGTTCACGGCGACTTTGTATCGTCATCGACATGACATCACAGTGCCGCTGCTCTGTCATAAACCATCGCGATACTGGCGCCTGTTTTTAGAGCGCCGGGTTATACCCGGTCAGTGTTTTCCGCCCCTAACGGTCGGTTGTGTCCCGGATGGCTCTGTCATCCCCTCTCATCTTCGGAGATTGATATGCGTCTTGCTTCCACGAAAACTGCGGCGGCCTTGTGCGGTGGCCTGTTGCTGGCCATGAGCGTTCCGGCCAGTGCTGCAGTCGACGCCAAACTGCTCGACATGCTCAAGGCTAACGGCTCGATCACCAATGCGCAGTACAGCGAACTGCAAGCCGAGCTGGCCAGGGATCAGAAAGACCAGCAGATCGCCCGTCAGGCTCAGCAAGAGACTAACGAGCAAATCGCGGCCACCGCGAAGAAAACCGACGCACTGAGCACCTTTGACCAGAAGTTGGCATGGGCCGCCAAGACCCAGTTCAAGGGTGACGTACGCTTCCGTGAAGAAACCGTGCACAACGATGGCGTGCCAAACAACAAGGACCAGGACCGTCAGCGCATTCGTGCCCGTCTGGGTGCCTACAGCGAAATCAACCCGCAGGTCGACACCGGTATCCGTATCGCCACCGGCAGCAACGACGACGCTCGCTCGACCAACCAGGACCTGAACAACTACTTCGACAAGAAGCAGATCTGGCTGGACCAGGGTTACATCGACTACCACCCGGACGCGATCAAGAACCTGCACCTGGTTGGCGGCAAGATGCCGCAACAATGGGTGAGCATGGGCGACATCATCTGGGATAGCGATATCAACCCGGAAGGTCTGGCAGTCACCTACAAGTACCCGCTGAGCGGCAGCACCGAGCTGTTCGGTAGCGCCGGTCACTACACCCTCAAGGACAACGTCGACGGCGAAGGCGTGCAGTTCAAGCACGACCTGCGTCTGTACGCGGGCCAGTTGGGTGGTCGCTTCGCCATCACCGACAGCATGAAAATGACCTTGGGCGGCAGTATCTACTCCTACGACAACGACAGTAGCAGTGCCTGCCCTACCTCCGGCACTGTTACCACGCCATGCGCCCTGGCCGTCAACGGCAACAGCCCGAACGAAACCTTCAAACTGTACGAAGGCTTTGGTCAGCTGGACTTCAGCAACCTGCCAGTTCCGCTGTCGATCTACGGTCAGTACGTCAACAATACCGATGCCAGCAACGACCAGGACACTGGCTGGCTGGCCGGTGTGAAGTCCAAGCTCTACGGCTTCAACCTGGACTACAACTACCGCGACGTGCAGCGTAACGCTGTGGTGGGCGCCTTCACCGACTCCGACTTCGCCAACGGCTTCACCGGTTCGCGCGGCAGCAAGCTGAAAGTGAGCTACGACCTGGACAAGAACTTCGCCCTGGGCGCGACTTACTTCATGGCGACCTCGGACCAGACCAACGCCAACATCAACAAGAAAGATTCGGACATCAACACCCTGCAACTGGATGCCGAAGCGAAGTTCTGATTCACCCCGCTACACGACTCGGGCAAGGAAGCCCGGGCTCCTTTTACAGCCTGGCGTTGGTGTGTCGGTCCCCATCATCCTCCGACACATCAACGCCGGGCTGTTTGTTTTTGCCAACCCTTCCCTGTAGGAGCGAGCTTGCTCCGGGCGGCGTTCCGACGAAGGTCGTCAACGATAACGCGTGCAATCTGGATGAACGCAGAGTTTTTGAGTTCTTCGTCGGAACGCCGCCCGGAGCAAGCTCGCTCCTACATCCTACAACTTGCGCAGCAACACGCTACCAATCGAATAACCTGCGCCGAATGAGCTGAGCACGGCCAGCGAACCGGCGGCCAGATCGTCCTGGTTCTTGTGGAACGCAATCACGGAACCGGCGGAGCTGGTGTTGGCGTAGGTATCGAGAATCACCGGCGCTTCCTGTTCGGTGGCGTCGCGACCCAGCAGTTTCTTGACGATCAGGTGGTTCATGCTGAGGTTGGCCTGGTGCAGCCAGAAGCGCTTCACGTCGCTGACGTTGAGCTGGTTCTCCTGCAGATGCTCACTGATCAGCTCGGCAACCAGCGGGCAGACTTCCTTGAACACCTTGCGGCCTTCCTGCACGAACAGTTTGTCCTTGGCGCCGATACCCTCTTCTGCCGCGCGGTTGAGGAAGCCGAAGTTGTTGCGGATGTTGTTGGAGAACTTGGTCAGCAGCTTGGTGCTGACGATGTCGAACTGGTACTTGGACGTCGCCAGGTCGGCACGTTCGATGATCACCGCGGTGGCGGCATCGCCGAAGATGAAGTGGCTGTCACGGTCACGGAAGTTCAGGTGGCCGGTGCAGACTTCCGGGTTGACCATCAGGACTGCCCGGGCCTGGCCCAGTTGCACGCTGTTGGCGGCGGTCTGGATACCGAAGGTCGCCGAGGAACACGCCACGTTCATGTCGAAACCGAAACCCTGGATGCCCAGCGCTTCCTGGACTTCGATGGCAATGGCCGGGTAAGCGCGTTGCAGGTTGGAGCAGGCGACGATCACGCCGTCGATGTCTGCTGCGGTCTTGCCGGCACGCTGCAAGGCTTGTTCGGCCGCGCCGATGGCCATCTGGCAGAGCACCGACCATTCGTCGTTGGAACGTTCCGGCAGGCGCGGGGCCATGCGCTGCGGGTCGAGGATGCCGTCCTTGTCCATGACAAAGCGGCTCTTGATGCCGGAGGCTTTTTCGATGAACGCTGCGCTGGATTCGGTCAATGCCTCCACTTCACCGCGTGCAATAGCATCGGCGTTGTCGGCGTTGAATTGCGCGACGTAGGTATTGAAAGACTGCACCAGCTCTTCGTTGGAAATGCTGTTGGCCGGGGTGTAAAGGCCGGTGCCGCTGATGACGACGTTATGCATGGTCGT
The DNA here is from genome assembly GCF_056402055.1 of Pseudomonas sp. P4_C4. NCBI lineage: Bacteria > Pseudomonadati > Pseudomonadota > Gammaproteobacteria > Pseudomonadales > Pseudomonadaceae > Pseudomonas > Pseudomonas sp. P4_C4. The sequence goes on from NZ_JBFUID010000054.1 coordinate 38,737, forward strand.
GTCTCTAATCTGTTCAGGCAGAAAGCATTGGTACCGACGTACCAATACACAAAGGATCTATTCCCATCCGGGGGACGCAAACCTGGCATCGCTTTATTCCGACCTGCCCGAGACCGTGAAGGCTCAAAACCGCGGGGCCGGCGTTTATAGGCGCGAAGTTTGCCATAAACCCAGGGTTTTGGCCCCTTTTTGCTGGATGGACCGTTTGCCACAGACACTACATCAACCTGTGGGAGCGAGCTTGCTCGCGATGGGGCCATCACATTCAACATCTATATTGCATGTCAG
>NZ_JBFUID010000055.1:0-38239 GCF_056402055.1 Pseudomonas sp. P4_C4
TGGGTGTGTAAGCGCTGTGAGGCGTTGAGCTAACCAATACTAATTGCCCGTGAGGCTTGACCATATAACACCCAAGCAATTTGACTACTCGAAAGAGCATCAGATTGCGGTGTGTGAAGACGCAATGAACCGAAAGTTCGACGCTCACAAAACACCGAAAGCTATCACCTACCCAATTTGCTGAAGCGCGGCCAGCTGGTCACGACTCGGTACCCGAATTTCTTGACGACCATAGAGCATTGGAACCACCTGATCCCATCCCGAACTCAGCAGTGAAACGATGCATCGCCGATGGTAGTGTGGGGTTTCCCCATGTGAGAGTAGGTCATCGTCAAGATTAAATTCCGAAACCCCTATCTGCGTATGCAGGTAGGGGTTTTGTTTTTGTCCGCAGGAAAACTCATACAGCAATACCGGACAGCTCCACGCTGTCACAGTCTCCCGACAATGTTAAGGTTCGCCCTTGGCGTTTGTATTTTCCAAGGAAGCCTTTATGCCGGACGCGACGTCCCTCAGTGCTGGTTTTATGGTGGTTCACGGCAACCGCCTGGATGAGTTGCGCAGCCTGGTGGTCAGCTGGATGCGGCGCTACCCGCTGGCTCCCCTGGAGAATGAAATCGCGTTGGTGCAAAGCAATGGCATTGCCCAATGGCTGAAGCTGGCACTGGCGGAAGATTCTGAGGACGACGACATGGGAGGCTGCGGCATCGCCGCGGCCATTGACGTGCAGTTACCCGGCAGCTTCATGTGGCAGCTCTATCGCATGGTACTTGGCCGTGACGAAATTCCGGTCAAGTCCCTGCTCGATAAAGCACCGCTGACCTGGCGTCTGATGCGCCTGCTGCCGCAATTGATCAACCAACCGCACTTCGAGCCGCTGCAGCGTTTCCTGACCCATGACACCGATCTGCGCAAACGCTATCAATTGGCCGAGCGTCTGGCGGATCTGTTCGACCAATACCAGGTCTATCGGGCTGACTGGCTGGAAGACTGGGCAGAAGGTCGACATCAAACAAGAAACGGCAGGGGCGAAGCCAAACCCCTGACCCCGGCCAATTGCTGGCAGGCAGAGTTATGGCGCGCACTCTTGCTGGATGTGGGAGAAGAAGGCATGGCGCAAAGCCGTGCCGGGGTCCATCAGCGATTTGTCGAGCGCATCAATAACCTCGAAACAGCTCCCAAGGGATTACCCTCGCGAGTGATCGTTTTCGGGATTTCTTCGCTGCCTGCGCAAGCCCTGGAGGCACTGGCGGGACTGGCACGATTCAGCCAGGTCCTGCTGTGCGTACACAACCCGTGTCGTCACCATTGGGCGGACATCGTCGCCGATAAAGACCTGTTGCGGCATCAATACAAGCGTCAGGCCCGCAAAAGCGGCATGCCGGTAGTGATCGATCCGCAAACCCTCCACCAGCATGCTCACCCATTGTTGGCTGCCTGGGGTAAACAGGGGCGGGACTATATCAACCTGCTCGACAGTTACGACGATCCCAACAGCTATCGTTCGGCATTCCGCGACGGGCGCATCGACCTGTTCAGTGATGGTCAGCCGCTGAATGTGCTCAACCAGTTGCAGGACGACATCCTCGAGTTGCGCCCCCTCAACGAGACTCGGGAGCGTTGGCCGGCTATCGATCTGCACAAGGACGAATCGATCCGTTTTCACGTCGCCCACAGCGCCCAGCGAGAAGTCGAGATCCTCCACGATCAACTGCTCGCGCGCTTCAGCGCCGACCCGACCTTGCGGCCCCGGGACATCATCGTGATGGTCCCGGACATCGACAGCTACGCACCGCACATTCGTGCCGTGTTTGGTCAGCTTGACCGCCAGGATCCGCGCTTCATTCCGTTTACCCTGGCGGACCAGGGCCAGCGTGGCCGCGATCCACTACTGATTGCGGTCGAGCACCTGCTCAAGCTGCCTGACAGCCGATTCCCCGTCAGTGAGATTCTCGATCTGCTGGACGTCCCGGCACTGCGTGCTCGCTTTGGTGTTGAGGAGCGCGATCTGCCGACGCTGCACCGCTGGATCGAAGGTGCCGGCATTCGCTGGGGCATGAACGCCGAACAGCGTGCCGGGCTCGGGCTGCCGAATGAACTGGAGCAAAATAGCTGGCGTTTCGGCTTGCGTCGGATGTTGCTCGGTTATGCCGTTGGCAGCGCCGATGCTTATGAGGGTATCGAGCCCTACGACGAAATCGGGGGCCTGGACGCCGCGCTAATCGGCCCGCTGGTTGCGCTGCTGGACGCGCTGGAAGTGGCTCACCACGAACTTTCTCAGCCTGCATCGCCGGGGCAATGGGGCTTGCGCTTGCAGGCGTTGGTGCAGTTGTTCTTCCTTGCCAGTAACGAACACGATGACTACTTGCTGGCTCAGCTCGAAGAGCTGCGTGAGACCTGGCTCGAGACCTGCGAGTCGGTCGGGTTGCAGGACGAGTTACCGCTGACCGTCGTCCGTGAAGCCTGGCTTGCGGGTCTGGATCAGGGCCGTTTGTCCCAACGCTTTCTGGCCGGAGCGGTCAACTTCTGCACCTTGATGCCCATGCGCGCCATCCCGTTCAAACTGGTGTGCCTGCTGGGCATGAATGACGGCGATTATCCGCGCGCGCAGCCGCCACTGGATTTCGATCTCATGGGCAGTGATTACCGTCCAGGTGACCGCTCCCGACGCGAAGATGACCGCTACCTGCTACTGGAAGCCTTGTTGTCGGCACGGGACCAGCTCTACATCAGTTGGGTGGGCCGCAGCATCCGCGATAACAGCGAGAGGCCTGCGTCGGTGCTGATCGGCCAGTTACGCGACCACTTGGCCAGCGGTTGGCGATTGTCACAAAGCGACAATGACCTGCTGGAGGCCATGACCCGGGAACACCCGTTGCAACCTTTCAGTGCCCGCTACTTTCACGAAGGGGATGAGTCGTTCAGCTACGCCACCGAATGGCAGGTGCTTCATCAGGCGACAGAGCAACAGGCAAGCGCGGAAGTGCTCGAGGCTCACGTCCAGGACGAACCACTGAGTCTCGGTCAGTTGCAGGATTTCCTGCGCAACCCGGTACGGCACTTTTTCAGCCAGCGCCTGAAGGTCTTCTTCGAGGCGGCCGAAGTGCCCTTGGCTGATGAAGAGCCTTTTGTCCTGGATGCGTTGCAGCGTTACAGCCTAAGTGACCGTTTGCTCGAAGCGGCGCTGGCTGACCCGGGAAATACCGGACAGGCGCTGGAGGAACAGGCGAAACGCCTGCAAAACAGCGGGCTGTTGCCCATGGCCGGATTCGGTGAGTGCCTGCAGCGTGAATTGATCGAGCCATTACCTGACTTGCTGCAACGCCACCAACAGCTCCTGGCTTTGTGGCCTACACCGCTCAGCAGCGCGTTGCCAGTCAGTCTTGAACTGCAAGGCCTGCACATTGAGGGCTGGCTCAGCGGCCTGCATCAGCGCGCCGATGGTGGATTGCTGTCTATCACTACGATCCCCAACAGTATCGGCTCGATCAAGTCACGCAAATGGCATCGTCTGACACGTCCGTGGCTCACTCATCTGGTGGCTTGTGCCAGTGGCGTGGCGTTGACCACCGCATTGGTGGCCAGTGACGACAGCCTGCTGCTCGCTCCGCTGGATGAGAGCACTGCGCAGAAAATTCTCGGTGACCTGTTGATGGCCTGGCAGTCGGGCATGCGCCAGCCTCTGCCGATCGCGGTCAAGACAGCCTTTGCGTGGCTGGGGCAAACCGACCCGGTCAAGGCCGATGCCGCTGCGCGCAAGGCCTATGAAGGCGACGGGCAGACGACGGACGGAGAGCGTCGCGAAAGCCCGGCACTCGCGCGCCAATTCGCCGATTACGATGCCTTGAATGCCGATGAGACGTTCCCCGATTGGTGTGACGCGCTCTATCGCCCGCTTCTTGAAGCTCCTTGGCGTTCACTGTCCAGCGAGGAGTCGCGCTGATGAGCACGAAGACACCGCTGGCCCTGGCCTTCCCGCTGCGTGGCAGCCAGTTGATCGAAGCCAGCGCCGGGACCGGCAAGACATTCACCATTTCCGCGTTGTACCTGCGTCTGGTGCTTGGCAATGGCGGGGAGGACAGTGGCTTCGGACGTGAGCTGTTGCCGCCGCAAATCCTCGTCGTGACGTTCACCGACGCCGCTACCAAAGAGCTGCGCGAACGCATTCGCACGCGGCTCGCCGAGGCCGCGCGATTTTTCCGCGATGAAACACCGGCCCCCGACAGCCTGATTGCCGAGTTGCGTGATCAGTACCTGCCCGAGCAATGGCCCGGATGCGCAAACCGCCTGGATATCGCCGCCCAGTGGATGGACGAGGCGGCGGTGTCGACCATCCACAGTTGGTGCCAGCGCATGTTGCGCGAACACGCATTCGACAGCGGCAGCCTGTTTACCCAGACCCTGGAAACCGACCACAGCGACTTGCTGGGGGAGGTCTTGCGCGATTACTGGCGGCTGTTCTGTTACCCGATGCAAGGTGACGCCTTGAATTGGGTACGCAGCAATTGGGGCGGACCGGCGGCGCTGCTGCCGCGGATTCGTGCGCTGTTCGCCAGCGAGCGGGATACGCTGCAAGGGAAAGAGCCCGCCGAAGTGATTTCGCAATGCCTGCAAGAACGACGGGCGGCACTGATCGAACTCAAGAAGCCCTGGCTGCAGTGGGCGGACGAGTTGCTTGCGATCTGTCACCAGGGCGTTGCCGGCAAGGCTGTCGACGGTCGCAAGATGCAGGCTCGCTATTTCGAGCCCTGGTTTGAAAAGATCAAAGCCTGGGCCGAAGACGAATCCCTCGAGCACCTGGATATCGGCACCGGCTTCACGCGCCTGACCCCTGATGGCATGGCCGAAGCCTGGAAGGGCGAAGCGCCTCGACATCCGGGGCTCGATGCGATGGCCGGCCTCAAGGCCTGTCTCGATGGGTTGCCAACACCTGATGCCGCCGTGCTGCAACATGCGGCCCGCTGGGTCGGGGCGCGATTCGAGGAAGAGAAACGTCGCCGTGCGGAAATGGGTTTCGACGACATGTTGCTGCGCCTTGATGCGGCCTTGCAGTCCGATGGCGGCGAGCGACTGGCAACCCTGATTCGTGAACAGTTTCCGGTCGCCCTGATCGATGAGTTCCAGGACACCGACCCGGTGCAATACCGGATCTTCGAGAGCATCTACCGCATTGAAGAGAACAGCCCCGAGTGCGGTCTGTTCCTGATCGGCGACCCGAAACAGGCGATCTACGCTTTTCGCGGTGCCGACATCCATACCTACCTGCGCGCCCGCCAGGCCACCACTGGCCGCCTGCACACCTTGGGCACCAACTTTCGCTCGAGCCACGGCATGGTCAACGCGGTGAACCATGTGTTCGAGCGCGCCGAAGCCCGGGAGTCAGGACGCGGCGCTTTCCTCTTCAGGCAGAAGAATGGCGACAACCCGGTGCCGTTCACGCCGGTTGCCTCCCAGGGCCGCAAAGAAGTCTTGCGCATCAATGACCAGGCAATCCGGGCCTTGAACATTTGGCACTTGCCGGCCGAACAACCGTTGTCCGGCGCGGTGTACCGGCAACATCTGGCGGCTGCCTGCGCCAGTGAAATCACGGCATTGCTCAATGGTGGACAGCAGGAGCAAGCGGGATTCACCCAGGATGGCAAAGCCTTCAGGGGCCTGCTGCCGGCGGACATCGCCATCCTGGTCCGCGACGGCAAGGAGGCGCAGGCGGTTCGTGCGCAATTGGCCGCCCGTGGCGTGCGCAGTGTTTACCTGTCGGACAAGGACTCGGTGTTCGCCGCCCAGGAAGCGCATGACGTGCTGACCTGGCTCAAGGCCTGCGCCGAGCCGGATGTCGAGCGCCCGCTGCGAGCCGCGTTGGCCAGCATCACGTTAAACCTTTCGTTGACTGAGCTGGAGCGGCTGAATCAGGACGAGTTGGCCTGGGAAGCCCGGGTCATGCAGTTCCGTGGCTATCGCGAAGTCTGGCGCAAGCAGGGCGTACTGCCGATGCTGCGGCGCTTGCTGCACGACTTCCATCTGCCCCAGGCGTTGATCGCCCGCAGTGACGGCGAGCGCGTGTTGACCAACCTTCTGCACCTTTTCGAACTACTGCAACAAGCCGCCGCCGAACTCGATGGCGAACAAGCCCTGATCCGGCATCTGTCCGAGCATCTGGCGTTGTCCGGGCAGGCTGGCGAAGAGCAGATCCTGCGTCTGGAAAGTGATGAGCAATTGGTCAAGGTCGTGACTATTCACAAGTCCAAGGGCCTTGAATACCCCTTGGTGTTCCTGCCGTTCATTTGCTCGGCGAAACCGGTGGATGGCAGCCGCCTGCCGTTGCACTACCACGATGAATCCGGCAATGCCCAGGTCACGTTGAAGCCAACGGCGGAGTTGATTGCCCAGGCTGACGATGAGCGTCTGGCCGAGGATCTGCGCTTGCTCTATGTCGCCCTGACCCGGGCGCAACACGCCTGCTGGCTGGGGGTGGCCGACCTCAAGCGCGGCAACAACAATGGCTCGGTGCTGCATCTGTCGGCTTTGGGTTATCTGCTGGGCGGCGGCGCGCCTTTGGCTGATTCCCCGGCGTTGCAGCTTTGGTTGCGAGACCTGCAACAGGACTGCCCGGCGCTGGCGTATGCCGAGATGCCTGAAGCGACTGCAGAGCATTACCGGCCACCGCAAAATGACGCGGCACTGCTGGTTCCGCTGGTTCCGAAACGCAAGGCCAGTGAAAACTGGTGGATCGCTTCCTACAGCGCGTTACGCATTGGCGACACCCTGAGTGTCGGCACCGACGAGGCGCCGGAGAGCCCGCAGGCGCAAAAACTGTTCGATGACGAACGCCTCGACCCACAGGCCCCCAGGGAAGTGGTGGCCGGTGGTGGCGATATCCATCGCTTCCCGCGCGGCCCGAACCCCGGCACCTTCCTCCATGGCTTGCTCGAATGGGCGGGAGGCGAGGGTTTTGATGCGGCACCGCAAGAGGTAATCGACGCCATTGCCCGTCGCTGTAACCGTCGAGGCTGGGAGGGCTGGATCAGCACCTTGAGTGACTGGCTGCAGCATCTGCTCAAGTCGCCGTTGCAACTGGGCAGCGGTCAGGCACCGGTGATATTCGGCCAGTTGACGCAGTATCAGGTCGAGATGGAGTTCTGGTTCGCCAGCCATAAGGTCGATGTGCTCAAGCTCGATGCGCTGGTGTGCCAATACACCCATAACGGCGTGGCCCGGGTGGCCGCGGAACCGGTGTTGCTCAACGGCATGTTCAAGGGTTTCATCGACCTGACGTTCGAACATGACGGCCGCTATTACGTGGCCGATTACAAATCCAACTGGCTTGGCGTCGATGATGCGGCCTACACCGCGCAGGCCATGGAACAATCGATTCTCGACAACCGTTATGACTTGCAATACGTGTTGTACCTGTTGGCCCTGCACCGCCAGCTCAAGGCGCGGCTCGCCGATTACGACTACGACCGGCATGTCGGCGGTGCGTTGTACCTGTTTTTGCGCGGTACGCGTGCGGCCAGCCAGGGTGTGTTTTTCGCCCGGCCGCCAAGAGAGCTGATCGAGCGTCTGGACAGACTGTTCCAGGGCAAGCCAGAGCCCAAGGCCGAGCCCGCCTGGGAACAGGGAGTACTGTTATGAATCGCACATTCGCCGATTTGTTGCCCACATCGCTGGCAGCCGAAAGCCTGGCCGATCTGGCGCCGCTGAGTCGTGCCGACGACTTGCTGTTGTTGCTCACGCGCTGGGTCGAGCGTGGCTGGTTGCGCGCGCTGGACAAAGCCTTTGTGGCGTTTCTGCATGAACTGGCTCCGGAGGATGATCCGTTGGTGTTACTGGCGGCCGCGCTGACCAGTCACCAATTGGGCCATGGGCATGTCTGTCTCGACCTGTTCGAGACGCTGAAAGAACCGGACTTCGCCCTGTCGTTACCACCCGAAGGTGACGTGCAAGGCGGCGCGATGCTGTTGCCCTCGCAATTGCTGGGATCGCTGGACGGTGCTCACTGGTGCAAGGTGCTGGCCGCCAGCAACCTGGTCGCGCTGGCCGTTGACAGCCGTGACAACGTGCGCGACCGACCTTTGGTTTTATCGGGCAAACGCTTGTACCTGCGCCGCTATTGGGCCTACGAGCGGCGGATTGACCTTTCACTGCGCGAGCGTTTGACGGAACACGAGTCCACGCCGAACGACTTGCTCCAGCGCCTCACCGGGCTGTTTGGTCCTGCCCGGTCCGGTGACGTAATCGACTGGCAGAAGCTCGCGTGCGCACTGGCGACCCGCAGCGCCTTCAGCATCGTGACGGGGGGGCCGGGAACCGGCAAGACCACCACCGTCGTGCGCTTGCTGGCGTTGCTCCAGGCGCCGGCAGTCGAGGCCGGCATGCCCCTGCGCATTCGTCTCGCCGCGCCGACCGGCAAGGCCGCGGCGCGTCTGACAGAATCCATCAGCCAGCAAGTCCGGACCTTGAAGGTCACCCAAGACATACGAGACAAGATCCCCTCCGACGTCACCACCGTTCACCGCCTGCTCGGCAGCCGCCCCGGGACTCGTCATTTCCGGCATCACGCGGGCAATCGTCTGCCGCTGGATGTGTTGGTGGTAGACGAGGCCTCGATGATCGACCTGGAAATGATGGCCAACCTGCTCGACGCCTTGCCGGCCCATGCGCGCCTCGTGCTGTTGGGTGACAAGGATCAACTGGCTTCGGTAGAGGCCGGTGCGGTATTGGGGGATCTGTGTCGCGACGCGGAGGCTGGCTGGTACAGCCCGCAGACGCGCCAGTGGCTGGAAGCCGTCAGTGGCGAAAACCTGCAGGCCAGCGGCTTGCAGGAGGACACGCAGGGCACTCATCCATTGGCCCAACAGGTTGTGATGCTGCGCCATTCCCGGCGATTCGGTGAGGGCAGCGGCATTGGCCAACTGGCTCGCTGGGTCAACCAGCAGCAACCCGAAGAAGCCCGAAAGTTGTTGTCGGCGCGCAGCCATGACGATGTGTATTGCCTGGCCCTCAAGGGGGAGCAGGACCGGGCCCTGGAACGCTTGCTTCTCGACGGCCACGGTGAGGGGCCGCAGGGTTATCGACATTACCTGAGCGTGCTGCGCAATCAGCGGCCGCCACTGGACAGCCCGCTGGATGATTCGCGCTGGATTGATTGGGCTCGGAATGTGTTGCAGGCCTTCGACGCATTCCAGTTGTTATGTGCCGTGCGCAAGGGGCCGTGGGGTGTTGAAGGCTTGAACCAACGGGTGACGGACGCGTTGCTGAGGGCCCGTCTGATCGACAGCGACCAGCAATGGTACGAAGGTCGCCCCGTCCTGATGACCCGCAACGATTACGGGCTGGGTTTGATGAACGGCGATATCGGCATTGCCCTCAAGCTCCCGGAACAGGAAGGCCACGGAAAACAGGTTTTGCGCGTGGCATTCCCACGCAATGATGGCCAGGGTGGCGTGCGATTTGTCCTGCCCAGCCGTCTGAATGATGTCGAAACCGTGTACGCCATGACCGTGCATAAATCCCAGGGCTCGGAGTTCGCGCATACCGCATTGATTCTTCCTGATGCCTTGAATCCAGTKCTCACCAAGGAACTGATCTACACCGGCATTACCCGGGCCAAGGACTGGTTCACCTTGATCGAGTCGCGTGCGGGCGTGTTTGAAGAGGCGGTGAAACGCCGGGTCAAACGCTTGAGCGGGCTGATGCTGGAGCTAAAGGAAGCCAGCGAGCCGACAGGCTGAAAGGTCACTAATCGGCAAACAGCATCTCCCGGCTTTCGCCCATCAGCAGACCCTGATTCTGCTCGGTGACCTCGCGGATGTAATCCCATAACAGGGTGATCCGCTTGAGCTTGCGCAGGTCTTCGCGGCAGTACATCCAGAATTGTCGGGTGATATTGATTTCCTGCGGCAACACCGGCAGCAGGCGCGGGTCCTGGGTGGCGAGGAAGCACGGCAGGATCGCCAGTGAGCGTCCTTGCTGCGCGGCCACGAACTGCGCGATCACGCTGGTGCTGCGCAGGTTGGCGCTGGCGCCGGGCAATACGTTGGCCAGGTACAACAGCTCCGAGCTGAAGGCCAGGTCGTCGACGTAACTGATAAATGAATGCTTGGCCAAATCGGCTGGTTTGCGGATCGGCGGGTGGTTGTCCAGATAATCCTGGGTCGCATACAGCTGCAATCGGTAGTCGCATAGTTTGCAGCAGACGTACGGGCCATGCTCCGGACGCTCCAGAGCGATGACAATGTCGGCCTCGCGCTTGGACAGGCTGATGAAGTGCGGCAGCGGCAGGATATCCACCGAAATGGCCGGATAGGTGTCGACGAAGTGGCTCAGCTGCGGCGTGATGAAAAAGCTGCCGAAGCCTTCGGTGCAGCCCATGCGCACGTGACCCGATAGTGCCACGCCAGACCCGGAAACCTGCTCGCACGCCATGTGCAGGGTACTTTCGATCGACTCGGCATACCCCATCAACCGCTGGCCTTCGGCGGTCAGGATAAAGCCGTTGGTCCGGGATTTTTCGAACAGCAATGTGCCCAACGCGGTTTCCAGGGAGCTGATGCGTCGCGACACCGTGGTGTAGTCCACCGCAAGGCGCTTGGCCGCGGTGCTGGCCTTGCGGGTGCGGGCGACTTCAAGGAAAAACTTGAGGTCATCCCAGTTCAATGAGCCGAGGGAGGTGATGTTTTTTTGCATGTTGGACCGGTTTTTATGTGCGTTCTTATTAGAAGTTTGCACATCTATACTCCAAAAACAGTCCGTTAACCAATTCGCGGCACATGGCTCATCTCAGGGCGACTATCTCGCCCCGGCTCCCAAGATAGCTCTCAATAAAAAAAGCAAAGATCTGGAGACCCACATGAACGCATCGCTCACGCCCAACGAAACCACCGTGCAGAAGGTCAAGCTGTTGATCGACGGCGAGTGGGTCGAATCCAAGACCACCGAATGGCACGACATCATCAACCCGGCGACCCAGCAAGTGCTGGCCAAAGTGCCGTTTGCCACCGCCGAAGAAGTCGACGCGGCCATCAGCGCAGCCCATCGCGCTTTCCAGACCTGGAAGCTGACCCCGATCGGCGCGCGGATGCGCATCATGCTCAAGCTCCAGGCGCTGATTCGCGAACACTCCAAGCGCATCGCCGCAGTCCTGAGTGCCGAGCAGGGCAAGACCATTGCCGACGCCGAAGGCGACATTTTCCGTGGGCTGGAAGTGGTCGAGCACGCCTGCTCCATCGGCAGCCTGCAAATGGGCGAATTCGCTGAAAACGTCGCCGGTGGCGTCGATACCTACACCCTGCGCCAACCGATCGGCGTGTGCGCAGGCATTACTCCGTTCAACTTCCCGGCGATGATTCCGCTGTGGATGTTCCCGATGGCCATCGCCTGTGGCAACACCTTCGTGCTCAAGCCGTCCGAACAGGACCCGATGTCGACCATGCTGCTGGTGGAGCTGGCGATCGAGGCGGGCATTCCGGCCGGTGTGCTCAACGTCGTGCATGGCGGCAAGGACGTGGTGGACGGGCTCTGCACCCATAAGGACATCAAGGCAGTTTCCTTCGTCGGTTCAACCGCCGTCGGTACTCATGTCTATGACCTGGCCGGCAAACACGGCAAGCGCGTGCAATCGATGATGGGCGCCAAGAACCACGCCGTGGTACTGCCGGACGCCAATCGCGAACAAGCGCTGAATGCGCTGGTGGGTGCCGGCTTCGGTGCCGCCGGTCAACGCTGCATGGCCACCTCGGTGGTGGTGCTGGTGGGCGCGGCCAAGCAATGGTTGCCGGATCTGAAGGCGCTGGCGCAAAAGCTCAAGGTCAATGCCGGCAGCGAGCCGGGCACCGATGTCGGCCCGGTGATCTCGAAAAAGGCCAAGGCGCGGATTCTCGACCTGATCGAAAGCGGCATCAAGGAAGGCGCGAAACTGGAGCTGGACGGTCGCGAGATCTCGGTTCCCGGTTACGAGAAGGGCAACTTTGTCGGCCCGACCCTGTTCTCCGGCGTGACCACCGACATGCAGATCTACACCCAGGAAATCTTCGGCCCGGTGCTGGTGGTGCTGGAAGTTAATACGCTCGACGAGGCCATTGCCCTGGTCAACGCCAACCCGTTCGGCAACGGCACGGGCCTATTCACCCAGAGCGGCGCGGCGGCACGTAAATTCCAGAACGAAATCGACGTCGGCCAGGTCGGTATCAACATCCCGATTCCGGTGCCGGTGCCGTTCTTCAGCTTCACCGGTTCGCGCGGTTCCAAGCTTGGCGACCTCGGCCCGTACGGCAAGCAAGTGGTGCAGTTCTACACTCAGACCAAGACCGTCACCAGCCGCTGGTTCGATGACGACAGCGTCAACGACGGTGTGAACACCACCATCAACCTGCGTTAAGGAGCCGGACATGAAAATCGCTTTTATCGGTCTGGGCAACATGGGCGCGCCGATGGCGCGCAACCTGATCAAGGCCGGCCATGCACTGCGCCTGGTGGACCTGAACAAAGCCGTGTTGGCGGAACTGGAACAACTGGGCGGCAGTATCAGTGCATCGGCCCGTGAAGCGGCAGAGGGCGCCGAACTGGTGATCACCATGCTGCCTGCCGCGGTGCATGTACGCAGCGTGTGGCTGGGTGAAGACGGCGTGCTCGCCGGTATCGGCAAAGGTGTACCGGCCGTGGATTGCAGCACCATCGATCCACAGACCGCGCGGGACGTGGCCGCCGCCGCGGCCAAACAGGGCGTGGCCATGGCCGATGCACCGGTCTCTGGCGGCACCGGTGGTGCAGCCGCCGGGACGCTGACCTTCATGGTCGGCGCCACTCCCGAACTGTTCGCCACCCTGCAACCGATACTGGCGCAAATGGGCCGCAACATCGTCCATTGTGGTGAGGTCGGCACCGGGCAAATCGCTAAAATCTGCAACAACCTGCTGCTGGGGATTTCCATGGTCGGCGTCAGCGAAGCCATGGCGCTTGGCGATGCCCTGGGCATCGACACCAAGGTGCTGGCGGGCATCATCAACAGTTCCACCGGGCGTTGCTGGAGTTCGGAGATGTACAACCCGTGGCCGGGCATCGTTGAAACAGCACCGGCGTCGCGCGGTTACACCGGCGGCTTTGGGGCCGAACTGATGCTCAAGGATCTGGGGCTGGCCACTGAAGCGGCGCGTCAGGCGCACCAACCGGTGGTACTCGGCGCGGTGGCGCAGCAGTTGTATCAGGCGATGAGTTTGCGTGGGGAGGGTGGGCAGGACTTCTCGGCGATCATCAATGGTTATCGCAAACCGCAATAGAGGACCGGTGGAAAACCTGTGGGAGCGAGCTTGCTCGCGATGACGGCGGTAGCTTCAACAATGAAGTGACTGACCGTCCGCTATCGCGAGCAAGCTCGCTCCCACAGGGTACGGCGTTTACCTATGGACTTTTTGACCGGGAGATCACGTCGGGTGATCCCCCGGTTTTTTTGTATCAGGCAAACACGAAATATTTGCGCACGGTTTCCACCACTTCCCAGGTGCCTTTCATCCCGGGCTCAACGACGAAAATGTCACCGGCGCGCAGGTGGATCGGCGCCATGCCTTCCGGGGTGATGACGCAGTAGCCTTCCTGGAAATGGCAATACTCCCACTTCACATATTCCACGTACCACTTGCCCGGCGTGCAGATCCAGGTGCCCATGATCTTGCTGCCATCTTCACTCGTGTAGGCGTTGAGGTTGACGGTGTGCGGGTCGCCTTCGAGTTTTTCCCATTTGCAGGCGTCGAGCACGGGCAACGGGTGGGTGTCGCGAAGAACGGTAATCGGTGCGGTCATGATGACTCCGGGCAGTGGGCTCAAGAACTGAAGTCGCACCCTATAGCGCCTGCCCAACCATCAGTTGTCTGTGCTCGACACTGAGCTGTCCAGAAACGCACGACCCTCAAATACGGTTCAGTGGACAGTCGAGCCGGGATTGTTCGAGGCTGTTCTCGAACTCGACCAATTGCGAGTGCTGTTGCGACAGCGCCGCTATCCGTTCGCCGATTTCCTGTTTTTTGCTGGCGATGACCTGATGTGCCCGTTCCCATGGCAACTGTGGGCCCAGATGTCCGGCGAAGATTGACTGCAATTCCTTGAGTCTGAAACCCAGCTGCTGCGCACATTTGATGAAAATCAGCAGTTCGACGCTGTGCTGGTCATAGATGCGGTACTTGCCCTGGCGGCGAGCGGCAGGCAGCAGGCCAATCGACTCGTAGTGGCGGATGCCTTTGACAGTGGTTCCGGAACGTTGCGCGGCTTGGCCGATGTACATGGGAAGGTCCTTTTCTCCGAGGGTAAAGCTCGGTGCATTATCGACAGACTCACCCGCTGGCGATAGCTTCGGCTTGCCGTAACCAGGCCGCATGCCGGTCTGCGCTGGCGCCGAGAATTGGCCCGAAGGTGAGGGTTCGGGTTGGCTTGATGCCACAGAATTCCAGCGTGGTTTTGCGGACCTGATGCAAACCGGGCATGCGGTAGATCCATCGGTAGTACCAGGGCGGTGTGTCCATGGTCACCAGCAGGTGGGCGGTTCGGCCGCGCAGGAGTTTGTCGGGAAAGGCTTTGCCCTGGCGATACTTGAAAGCAAAACCCGGCAAGAACACCCGGTCGAAAAAGCCCTTGAGCAAGGCCGGAATTCCACCCCACCAGATCGGATAAACCAGCGTCAGTTGTTCGGCCCACAGGATGTCGGCCTGGGCGTTACGCAAGTCGGCCTCCAGCGGCTGGACCTGTTGATAGCCTTCACGCAGCACCGGGTCAAAATTCATTGTGCCGAGAAACAACTGACGCACCTCATGCCCGGCGCGCACTGCCGACTGCGTGTAACGTTCGGCGAGGGCGGCGCAGAAGCTGTTGCCGGACGGATGCCCGAGGATCACCAGTATTCGTTTGCCCATCATCGCTGTCCTTGAGGATCAAACCTCAAGGATAAAGTCTGTCCCTCAGGGGAGAGTCAAGGCGTGCAGCAGGGCCTTGGCATAGCCGGGTAATGCGGCGAAGTCCCGGGCACAGAGCAGCAGTTTGCGTTGGCCCCAGGGTTCTTGCAGGGCGAGGCTTTTGAGGGGCTGTCCGCCTGACCTGCGTTCGACCGCGGCCAGCGGTACGATTGCCAGCCCCGCCCCTCGGGCGACCATGCGCATCACGCCATCGAAGCCATCGGCGCGGATGCGGATCTGCATGCGCAGGCCGGCGTGCAGTGCCTGCTCTTCCAGGTAAACCGCCAAGGCGCTGTTGGCATTCAGGCTGACGTAGTCGTGATGCAGCGTGTCGCTGAAGCTCACTGAGGTCGCATGAGCCAAGGGATGTTCCCGGGGCATGATCAACACCAGCGGATCATCGCGGAACGGTCGGGTTTGCAGGTCATCGGTGTCCACCGCGTCGGAAACGATGCCCAGGTCCGCCGCCCCCTGGCGCAAGGCGTGGGTGATGCGGGTGCTGGGCAGTTCCTGCAGGTCGATGTCGAGGTTGGGATGGCTACGCAGGAAATCCGCGAGCAACTCTGGCAGGTACTCGGTGATCGCCGTGGTGTTGCACAGCAGCCGCACCTGGCCTTTGACGCCCTGGGCGTATTCGGCCAGTTCCTGTTGCAGGCGTTCGGCCTGTTGCAGCAGGACCCGGGCGTGTTGCGCCAAGACTTTGCCTGCGGCTGTGGGCGTGACGCCCCGGCGACCCCGTTCGAGAAACCCGGTGCCCAACGACGACTCCATGGCACGGATGCGTGCGCTGGCCGCTGCCAGGGACAAATGGCTGCGTGCGGCGCCGGCGGTGATGTTGCCGGTGTCGAGGATGTTCAGGTACAGGCGCAGGTCGGTCAGGTCGAAGTGCATTGCAGCAACCTCTGGATGTGTGTTGTCCGGGAGGCCGCCATCGCGAGCAAGCTCGCTCCCACAGTGGTTATGTGTTGTTAACAAATCCCCTGTAGGAGCGAGCCTGCTCGCGATGGCGTCAGATGTCGCACCCGGTTGTTCAGCCTCTTGTCTGAAGAGAGGCAGCCTCAGTATATGGCAGATTTTCAATCAACCCGCGCGGGCTCACCATAGCCCCATGAATACACTCTCGGCGTTTTATCAGAATCTCGGGTTGGCCCTTTCGCTGTTGGTTATCGGCACATTTGTGCTGGCCGGCATGATCAAGGGCGTGATCGGCCTCGGCCTGCCGACCGTTGCCATGGGCCTGCTCGGCCTGGCTATGGCGCCGACGCAGGCTGCGGCGCTGCTGATCATTCCGGCGACCCTGACCAACGTCTGGCAACTGGCATTCGGCGGGCATCTGTCGGAGCTGGTCAAACGGTTGTGGCCGATGTTGCTGGCGATTTTCATTGGCACCGGGGCGGGCACGCTGTGGATCGGCATGAGCGGTGGTCACTGGGTGGTGCGAGGGTTGGGAGCGGCGTTGTTGCTGTATGCGCTGAGCGGATTGTGCCTGCCGAGCTTGTGCGTGGGGCCTCACAGCGAACGCTGGCTCGGTCCATTGTGTGGTGTGCTGACCGGCGTCATTACTTCGGCCACCGGCGTGTTCGTGATTCCGGCGGTGCCTTATCTGCAAGCGCTGGGCTTGAGCAAGGACGAGCTGGTGCAGGCGCTGGGCCTGTCGTTCACCGTCTCGACCCTGGCCCTGGCCGGTGGCTTGTTATGGCGTGGCGCGCTCGGCGGGGGCGAGTTGAGCGCATCGTTGCTGGCGCTGATCCCGGCCATGCTCGGCATGTGGCTGGGGCAATCGCTGCGCCAGCGGATCAGCGTCCTGCTGTTCAAGCGTGTGTTCTTCATTGGCCTGGGGTTGCTCGGTGGCCATTTGCTGATCAGCGGCTAGCGGACGACGGGCTGATCATGTCGATGACGCGGATCTCGAAGTCCCGCTCCAGGTATTCATCGCGCTGCTCGAGGAACTGCTTCATGTGCGGCAGGTTCGAGTGCACGTCGAGGTGGGCCCGGGATTGCCAGATCTCGTAGAAGATGAACAGGGTCGGGTCCTGTTTGTCGCGCAACATGTGGTATTCGATGCAACCGGGTTCGGCTCGGCTCGCTTGCACGTAGACGCTGAAAAACGCTTCGAAGGCATCGGATTTTTCCGGGCGGGTCTTGGCGTGCAGAATGAAGCCCTGGATTTCACTCATCTACATCTCTCATCAAGTCAGAATTGGCGTCAGTCTAAGGCAACAATCGCCTGTTGATTCGTGCCTGTAGGTCAAATGAACTTTGCCAAATCGGCGCTTATTCCGCGCGAGGCCGGTCGGTACTCTGCCGCCATCCGATTCCCGACCCTTCCCGAGATCTCTCATGAAAAAAGTCCTGTTGCTCAATGGCGGCAAAAAATTTGCGCACTCCGACGGCCGCTACAACACCACCCTGCATGAAGTCGCGTTGAGCGTGCTGGATCGCGGCGGCGTGGATGTCAAAACCACCTTCATCGACGAGGGCTACGACGTCGCCGAAGAAGTGGCCAAGTTCCTCTGGGCCGACGTGATCATCTACCAGATGCCCGGCTGGTGGATGGGCGCGCCGTGGACCGTGAAGAAGTACATCGATGAAGTCTTCACCGAAGGCCATGGCAGCCTCTATGCCAGCGACGGTCGCACTCGCTCCGACGCCTCGCAGAAATACGGCAGCGGCGGCCTGATTCACGGCAAGCAATACATGTTGTCGCTGACCTGGAACGCCCCGCAGCAAGCCTTCGACGATCCGACCGATTTCTTCGAGTCCAAAGGTGTGGACGCGGTGTACTTCCCGTTCCATAAAGCCAACGAGTTCCTTGGCATGACCGGTTTGCCGACGTTCCTGTGTGTGGACGTGATGAAGCGTCCAAACATCGAAGGTGACGTGGCGCGTTATGAGCAGCATTTGGTTGAGGTGTTTGGCCTGAAGGCTTAACGCTCGGCTACTATCGGTCGTACCGGCAAAAAGATCGCAGCCTTCGGCAGCTCCTACAGGTGTACGCAATACTTTGTAGGAGCTGCCGAGGCTGCGATCTTTTCCCATGCCGATTAGCGAAGAGGACACACGTGAAAGCCAGATCCGATGAATTGCAGATTTTCGTCTGCGTGATTGAATGCGGGTCGATTTCTGCGGCGGCCGAGCAGGTCGGGCAAACGCCTTCGGCGGTCAGTCGCACGCTGTCGCGGCTGGAGGCCAAGCTCGACACCACGCTGATCAATCGCACCACGCGGCGCATGGACCTGACCGAAGAGGGCAAGTACTTCTTCGAGCACGCCAAGCGGATTCTCGATCAGATGGACGAGCTCGAAGAGCGCCTGTCCTCACGCCAGCAAACGCCGTCCGGGCGGCTGCGGATCAACGCGGCTTCGCCTTTCATGCTGCACGCCATCGTGCCCTACATCGATGAGTTCCGCAGGCTTTACCCGGACATCCAGCTCGAACTCAACAGCAACGATTTGATCATCGACCTGTTGGAGCAGAGCACCGACATCGCCATCCGTATCGGCACCCTGACCGACTCGACATTGCATGCCCGCTCCCTGGGTTGCAGCCCGCTGCACATCGTCGCCAGTCCGGCCTACCTGGAAAAGCATGGCACGCCGCAAGTCGTGGCTGACCTGGCCCACCATACGTTGCTGGGGTTCACCCAGAACGAAGGCCTCAACCAATGGCCGCTGCGTTACGTGCATGGCGATCGCTGGCCGATCCAGGCATCGATCAGCGCCTCCAGCGGCGAGACCATCCGCCATCTCGCACTGGACGGCCAGGGCATCGCCAGCCTGTCGCATTTCATGACCATCGAAGATATTCGTGCCGGACGCTTGAAAGTGTTGTTGGCCGAATTCAACAGCGGCTATCGCCAGCCGATCAACGCGGTGTACTACCGCAATTCGCAGCTGGCCCTGCGGATTCAATGCTTCCTGGACTTTATCCAGGGCAAGTTGGCGGATTATGCGAGCGCAGACTTCAAGGGCTGATTCGTGATTCCTGCGCAAAAGTGAATTGGGTCAGGTGGCATTTTTCGGCAGTGATCGCTCCTTGATACTCCTTGCATCACCAATCATCGCAGGGAGTTTCTCCATGAACGTATTCGTTACCGGTGCTGCCGGTTTTATCGGCGGCTCCATCGCCACGGGCCTGGTCCAGGCCGGCCACAACGTCACCGGTCTGGTACGCAGCGCCGAACAAGCCGATGAACTGCGCGCACTGGGCATTTCTCCGGTGGTGGGCAGTCTGGAAGACCATGCCCTGTTGGCCGATCAGGCGCTGGCTGCCGACGCGGTGATCAACGCGGCCAGCAGTGATCATCGTGGTGCGGTGGAAGCCCTGCTCGATGCCCTGCGCGGTGCTGGCAAAGTGTTCCTGCACACCAGCGGTTCGAGCATCGTCGGTGATGCTTCGGGCGGTAAGTCCAGTGATGTCATCTACTTCGAAGACAATCTACCGGAGCCGACCGTCGACAAGGCTGCGCGCGTGGCCATCGATAATCTGATCCTGGCGGCGGCCATGGATGGGGTGAATTCGGCGGTGATCTGCAACACGCTGATCTACGGTCACAGCCTGGGCGTCCATCGCGACAGCGTGCAGTTGCCGCGCCTGCTCAAACAGGCGCGCAAAAGCGGCGTGGTACGCCATGTCGGCAAGGGCCGGAACATCTGGTCCAATGTGCACATCGAAGACGTGGTTTCCCTGTACCTGCTGGCGCTGACTGAAAACGTACCCGGCACCTTCTACTTCGTTGAAAGCGGTGAAGCGTCGTTCATCGACATGACCACCGCGATGGCCCAGGCGCTGAACCTGGGCGAACCGCAGGACTGGCCACTCAAGGACGCGGAAGCCGAGTGGGGCTATGAAATGGCCAACTATGGCCTTGGCTCCAACAGTCGGGTGCGCGGCAAGCAGGCTCGGGAATTGTTGGGCTGGGTGCCGAAGCGCACGTCGGTGGTTGAGTGGATTCGCGGCGAGATGGTTTGAGTTCGCATTAGACCGAGTTGCAGCTATCGCGAGCAAGCTCGCTCCCACATTTGATCTCCATAGGGCACGGATTTTGTGTTCGACGCAGATCCCTTGTGGGAGCGAGCTTGCTCGCGATGGCGTTTGCGGAGGCACAACAACTGGTCGGTCTGACTGCATTTCCGTAACATCCGCACACTCTTTTTCGTCTCTCCCTGTGTGCGGTTCCCCATGAAAGCAAAACGTCTACGCGCCGATGTCCTGGCCGGACTTACCACGTCCTTCGCCCTGTTGCCCGAATGCATCGCTTTCGCGCTGGTGGCGCATCTCAATCCGCTGATGGGGCTCTATGGAGCGTTCATCATCTGCACCCTGACCGCACTGTTCGGCGGGCGACCCGGCATGGTGTCCGGCGCGGCCGGCTCGATGGCGGTGGTGATCGTCGCGCTGGTGGTGCAACACGGCGTGCAGTACTTGTTGGCCACGGTGTTGCTGGGCGGGCTGATCATGATGGCGTTCGGGCTGCTCAAGCTCGGCAAGCTGGTGCGCATGGTGCCGCACCCGGTGATGCTCGGCTTCGTCAACGGCCTGGCGATCATCATTGCCTTGGCGCAACTGGAGCACTTCAAGAACGGTGAGGCCTGGTTGAGCGGTACGCCGCTGTACATGATGCTCGGGCTGGTCGCGGTGACCATGGCCGTTGTCTATGTGCTGCCGCGCCTGACCCGTACCGTGCCGCCGGCGCTGGTGGCGATTCTCGGTGTGGGCCTGGCGGTGTATCTGCTTGGCCTGCCGACCCGCACCCTGGGCGACATGGCGCACATTGCCGGTGGCTTGCCGACGCTGGCGCTGCCGGACATCGCGTGGAATCTGGACACCCTGCGGATCATCGCGCCCTATGCGATCCTGATGGCGCTGGTCGGGTTGCTGGAAACCCTGTTGACCCTGAACCTCACCGACGAAATCACCGAGAGCCGTGGTTACCCGGATCGCGAGTGCGTGGCGCTGGGGGCGGCGAATCTGGTGTCCGGTGCGTTCGGAGGCATGGGCGGGTGCGCGATGATCGGCCAGACCGTGATCAACCTCAGTTCTGGCGGGCGCGGGCGCTTGTCCGGGTTGGTGGCCGGGGTGTCGATCCTGCTGTTCATTCTGTTTCTCTCGCCGCTGATCGAGCGCATTCCATTGGCCGCGCTGGTCGGGGTGATGTTCGTGGTGTCGCAACAGACCTTCGCCTGGGCCTCGTTGCGGGTGATGAACAAAGTGCCGCTGAATGACGTGCTGGTGATCATCGCGGTGACGGTGATTACCGTTCTCACCGATCTGGCCATTGCGGTGCTCTGCGGCATCATCATTGCGGCGCTGAACTTTGCCTGGCAGCAGGCCCGTCAGCTGTATGCCGACAGCCATCTGGAGAACGATGGCAGCAAGCTGTACCGGGTGCATGGCACGCTGTTCTTCGCCTCGACCACACCGTTTCTCAATCAGTTCGATACGGCCAATGACCCGGTGCAAGTGACGCTGGATTGCCAGCATCTGAGTTTTGTCGACTACTCGGCCATCGCCGCGCTGGGCACCTTGCGCGAGCGCTACGCCAAGGCCGGCAAGCATCTGCGGGTGCTGCATTTGTCCGAGCGTTGCAAGAAATTGCTCAAGCGCGCCAGGATGCAACACGACTGAGCGTAATAAACTCGTCCTCGACGAATACCGCGGCGGCGACGATCAGTTACCGCTGGGAGACTGACATGCTGTACGACACGCTGATTCGCAACGCCCTGGTCATCGACGGCAGCAACAGCCCCGGATACCCCGCCGACGTGGCCATTCTCGACGGGCGCATCGAGCGTATCGGCGACTTGCGCGATGCCCGTGCACGCGAGGAAATCGACGCGCAGGGCCATGTACTGGCGCCGGGTTTCATCGACGTGCACACCCATGACGACACCGTGGTGATTCGTCAGCCGCAGATGCTGCCCAAGCTCAGCCAGGGCGTGACTACGGTGATCGTCGGCAACTGCGGGATCAGTGCGTCACCGGTGAGTTTGCGCGGCGATCCGCCAGATCCGATGAACCTGCTGGGCACGGCCGCTGCGTTCGTTTATCCGACCTTCCGCGATTACCGCGCGGCGGTCGAAGCGGCGAACACCACGCTGAACGTTGCCGCGCTGGTCGGCCATACGGCGTTGCGCAGCAATCATTTGGACGACCTGTTCCGCACCGCCACGGCAGATGAAATCAGCGCGATGCGCGAGCAACTGCGCGAAAGCCTTGAGGCTGGCGCCTTGGGCCTGTCCACCGGCCTTGCCTATGCCAGCGCCTTCTCGGCGTCCACCGAGGAAGTGATGCAGCTGACTGAAGAGTTGACTGCGTTCGGGGCGGTCTACACCACCCATTTGCGCAGCGAGTTCGAACCGGTGCTGGAGGCCATGGACGAGGCGTTCCGGATCGGTCGTCATGCGCAAAGCCCGGTGATCATTTCCCACCTAAAATGTGCCGGCGCCGGTAACTGGGGGCGTAGTCCACAGCTGCTGGCGTCCCTCGAACAGGCGGCGAAAACCCATCCGGTCGGTTGCGATTGCTATCCATATGCGGCGAGCTCATCGACCCTGGACCTCAAGCAAGTTACCGATGCCCACCGTATCACCATCACCTGGTCGACCCCGCACCCGGAAATGGGCGGCCGCGACCTGATGGACATCGCCGCCGAATGGAATGTGCCGTTGCTGGATGCCGCTCGCCAACTGCAACCGGCCGGTGCGGTGTACTACGGAATGGATGAGGCGGATGTGCGCAGAATCCTCGCGCATCCGCTGTCGATGGTCGGCTCCGACGGCTTGCCGGAAGACCCGTTTCCGCACCCACGCTTGTGGGGCGCATTCCCCCGGGTGCTCGGACATTTCAGCCGTGACGTAGGATTGTTCCCGCTGCACACCGCCGTGCACAAAATGACCGGGCTATCGGCGGCGCGCTTCGGTTTGAAGGAGCGCGGCGAAATCCGCGAAGGTCATTGGGCGGACCTGGTGTTGTTCGATCCGGCAACCATCCGCGATATCGCCGATTTCAACGATCCGCAGCAGGCGGCACAAGGTATCGAGGGCGTATGGGTCAACGGTGTGTTGAGCTACCGCGATGGTCAGGCCAACGGGCGCAGGGAAGGGCGGTTCCTGGCACGGGAAGGGGATTTGCGTACGGGGTTTCAGTGAGTTTCGAGGACTGCGCCAGCACTCGCGCGCCCTCTAGAACTCGACGACATCCAGGTTCCACCAGCAATCATCATTAACAATTGTGTGGAGGCTCAAGGCTAGTCGAAGGGTCGCTGAAACTCATACAGTTATTCCCTTGAGGTTATATTCCGCAGGTGGCATATTTGTATGAAATGGGACGTTGAATACACGGATGAATTTGGCGATTGGTGGGGCAATCTGAATGAAAAGGAGCAGGCTTCAGTATCGGCGAGTGTCGACTTGCTGGAGCTCTTCGGACCGGGTCTCGGATTTCCCCGCAGCAGCGACATCAAGGGTTCGCGACATGGCAATCTCCGAGAGCTGCGGATACAGCATGGTGGTCGCCCTTATCGCGTGTCGTATGCATTTGATCCGCGTCGATGTGCGTTATTGCTGATCGGTGGCGATAAGACTGGTCAGGATCGCTGGTATGAAGTTCATGTCCCCGTGGCCGAAAAGCTGTATGACGAACATTTGGAAACACTGGGAAAAGAGGGCCGCAACGATGGCTAAAAAATTCGCTGAGCTTCAAGCACGCATGTCGCCTGAGTCACGTGCCGATGCAGAGCAGTTGCTCCGACAACACTTGAAAGAAATGCCTCTGCATGAGCTTCGAAAAGCCCAGGAACTGAGCCAGGAAACATTGGCCAAGGCCCTGCACATCAACCAGGCGGCAATCTCGAAAATGGAACGGCGCACAGACATGTACATCAGCACCTTGCGCAACTACATCCGCGCGATGGGTGGCGAGTTGGAAATCATCGCCACCTTTCCTGAAGGCCAGGTAAAAATCGAAAACTTCGCCAAATAGGCAGCTCGACTGCCTGGAATGAGAGAAGCCCTTTATTCAAAGGGCTTCCTGGCAACGCGCTGACGTGTTCGGCCTAGACCCTGAAGTGACTCACCATCATCTGCAACTGATTCCCCAGCCGCGCCAGTTCAACACTCGACGCTGCCGTTTCATCACTCGCAGCAGCCGTCTGTTCAGACACGTCGCGCACGTTGATGATGCTGCGGCTGATCTCTTCGGCCACGGCGCTTTGTTGTTCGGCAGCGGCGGCGATCTGCTGGTTCATCGACTGGATGCTGGACACCGTGCGGGTGATGTTCTCCAGCGACTCGCCGGCCTTGCGGGTCAGGGCCACGCTGCTGTCGGTGAGGACGCGGCTGTTGTTCATCACCGCCGACACTTGTTGCGTGCCGTTCTGCAAGCCGGCCACCAGGCCTTCGATTTCCTCGGTGGATTTCTGCGTGCGCTGGGCCAGGCCGCGGACCTCGTCGGCCACTACGGCAAAACCACGACCGGCTTCACCGGCACGGGCCGCTTCGATGGCGGCGTTGAGCGCCAGCAGGTTGGTCTGTTCGGCCACGGCCTTGATCACGTCCATGACGCTGCCGATCTTGTCACTTTCCCGTTGCAGCACGCTCATGGCCTCGGTGGAACGCACCACTTCGCTGGCCAGACGCTCGATCTGGGCGATGGCTTCGTTGACCACTTTGTCACCTTCACGGGCTTCGTCATCCGCCGCCGCAGCGGCTTGCGAGGCTTCTTCGGCGTTGCGCGCGACTTCCTGCACCGTGGCGGTCATCTCGTGCATGGCGGTGGCCACCTGATCGGTCTCGACTTTCTGGCTGTTGACCCCGGCACTGGTCTGTTCGGTCACAGCCGACAGCTCTTCGGCGGCGCTGGCGATTTGGGTCACGCCATCGCGGATGCCGCTGATCAAGTCGCGCAGGGTCACGCCCATGCGCGCAATGCCTTGCTGCAACACGCCGAGTTCATCGCGACGGCTGACCACCACGTTCTGGGACAGGTCACCGCTGGCGATGCGATCGACCACCGCCAGGGTTTCGCGCAGTGGACGGGTAATCTGGCGAGTGATGACCACGGCGGCAATGATGCCCACCAGCAACGCCAGTAATGTGCTGATCAGTTGCAGGGTGCGCGCCTGGGCGCTTTCGGCGTCACGGCGATCGAGCTGAGTCTGATACAGCTGATCGCTCTGGGCCACGATGGTGGCACCCTGGTCGGTCATTTCCTTGCGCGCTTGCACCGCGTCATTGCTGGCGGCCTTGTAGGCCTGCAAGGCACCGCGATAGTTGCCAAGCGCCGTTTCCAGCTGACGCAGGGCGTCTTGCTGCGAATCGGCGAAATGCGCATTCAGCGGTTTCAGGCTGGCAATGGCGGCGTCCAGTTGGCCGACGGCTTTTTGCTCTGTCCCGGCATCGGTACTGGCGGTGTAGCCACGCACTTCGTATCGGGCCAAGAGGAACGCCTCCTTTGCAGCCGTAATGGTCTGGAACTGTTCGAAGCGCTGGTCGCTCAGCGGCATTTGCTGCACGCGGGTATTGATGTCATTGATCAGCGTGTTGGCGGTTTCGGCGTTGGCACTCATGGCGTCGCGGGCGCTGTTGCCGGCGCGATAGGCGCTGCGCATCTTGCCCAGGGACGTCTTGTAGGCGTCGATGACGGCGCCTTGCTCTCGCAGCAGCTTGAGGTTTTCCGGGCTCTTGAACTTCGCCAGCAGGGCTTGCTGCTGGGCCGAGAAGGCGTCGAGGGTGGTCTGTACGCTCTGTGCGGCGGTTTCGTCGCCGTTGGTCAGCATGTATTGCAGGCGAACCACGCGCAGCTTGGTCAGGCCGGCGTTGAGCTGGGTGATGTCGCTCATCCAGTTACTGCGGTCGATCAACCCGCCCAGGCTGGTCCAGCCGGTCAGAGCGAGGATGCAGGTCAGTGCCAGGACCAGGCCAAATCCCAGGCCCAGTTTCAGGTTCACGCTGATGTTGCCGAACCAGCTATTCATCACATTCCTCCAGGAACTTAGTGCTTCTCTATCGTCGGTTGGCTGGAAGATTGTTTTTTTTGGGGGCCGCCAAGCTGTGTAAGCAGGATGTATCGGCAGCAATCCCGGGAGCTGAAAGGTTTTTGTGCGGCGGATTCTGTAACAAGGTTTTTGCAATGCTTTAAGCTTTTTTTCACATGTCTTTCACTCGCCGGCAACGCACGTTTCTTTAGCCTTTCGGGATCTAATGAGGTGTTGCGTGCCGGTGAGGCGGCTTGATGTGGAATTGAGACTGAGTCTTTTCGGGAAAAAACGCTCGATCGATCTGAACCGCTATGCTCGCTATCGCAATGCCGCCGTGGTGTTGGCCTCGGCGCTGCTGGTCATCCCGCTGACCGTATTTTTGTTACGTCCCGCCACCGCACCGGACCTGGCTCACGGCAATTTAGCCGGTGCACAGGCTTTGATGACGGGATGGGCCAAGGGCGACATGATCGTGCTGGTGCGTCACGTCGAGCGCTGCGATCACTCCTCGGCGCCTTGCCTGATCGGCAACGATGGCATTACCGAGCGCTCTCGCAGTGTTGCCGAGAGCCTCGGGGCACAGTTCAAGCACCTGGGCCTGGACAAGGCCGATATCTACAACAGCCCGATATTGCGTACAGCGCAGACCGCCAACTTCATGTTCAACAAGGTTGGCACGGGTGAAAACTGGCTGATCAGTTGCAAGGGCACCATGTTGCGCGACACGCTTGGGCATAAAGTGGCTGGGCGTAACCTGATTCTGGTGACCCACAGCGAGTGCATGGAGCAACTGGAAAAAGACCTCAAGTTACCGACTTCGACCCTGGGTTATGGCGCTTCACTGTTTATTTCCGCCGAAACCCCGCAGACTCCGCGCTTGCTTGGCTTCATCGACGCTTCCGACTGGAGCTCGGTGAGCACTCATTGAGTTTTTTCCTTCTCTTTTTTAATCAGGATTCACAATGCTGACCGCTTCTCGCTACCGCTTTTACTGGGTGAATTTCGGTATTCCGCTGGCCTGCGCGGTCGCGGTGTTTCTGATGTTCGACATGACCAGCATCGACATCGCCTTCAACAATTACTTTTTTGATCCGGTAACGCAGACGTACCCGTTGGACCATGTCCATCTGTTCGAAAAAATCACCCATAAATGGGCGCGGATCATTCCCAACTGGACCGGCGAAATTGCGATTATCGGTGCCTTGCTGTCGTTTCTCTGGCCGCGCCTGAAGGCTGAAAAGCACTCGAAAATCATCGCTTTCCTGGAGAAAATCAAAGTCGCACCGGTGCTGCGCTTTGCCACCCGGCACCGTCGCGATTTTCTCTACGTGGTGTTCGCGTTTTCCATCAGCACCGGGGTCATTCACTACCTCAAGGGCCACACCAGCGTGTATTGCCCGATCGAGACGACCCAGTACGGCGGCAAAAAGGAGCACGTTGAGTGGTATGAGAATTTCGACCTGCTGAAAGTCGCTGGTGACGGTCGTTGCTGGCCGGGCGGACACGCATCGGGCGGGTTCACCATGCTGGCGTTGTACTTCGTGGCTCGCCGTTATCGCTGGCGCTATTCCAAGGCGATCATGTACGGCTCGCTGACCCTCGGTTTCATCTACGGTACAACGCGGGTGCTGCAAGGCTGGCACTACATGTCCCACACCCTCTGGGCCGGGATCTTTGTGTGGCTGGCGTGTTTGCTGACGGCGCTGGCGTTTTACGGGCGAGCGAGGCTGGAACAGCCGGTGCTCTCCAAATCGCAAAAACCGGTAGCGGCGACTCAGACTCAACCAGTGAATTGAGTCCGCTTTGAACGGCGAAACCCGCAACCCGAAAGGGCGGCGGGTTTTTTCTTGCCCAAGGAAACCTTCAGTGAGCTCAGGGATTGTGTGCGACTGCGATCAACGGTGGGACAGGGCGCGACATGACTTCTGGCTACCGGAAAAGGAAGGCCGAAAAAAACAGGCTGGAAAAAAGTAAACGGAACGATTTCTTAACAAATCGTGAACAACTGCTGTGATCTATTGAGAGTGAAGGTCGACCTTCATTTCGCCACCCTGTCTGGCTTTCCAAGCCCAGTGAGTTCCTGATTGAAACGCACAAATTCCACCTCGATTTCTGCAAAACGTTTGGTACTCCGAAGGATCGCGCTTGGCTCTGGTATTGCCTTCGCTCTTCTACTGGCGGTCGGTGGTTACTGGCTGTTTACGCCGCCATCGCCGTACGTTCCGTTGAATGGTCTGGACCCTGCATCGGCGTCGATGATTGCGGTGGGCGATCAGGGTAGCGGTGACTTGCAACAGTGGCGGGTGGGGCAAGCCATGGAGCGGGTTGCGTCCAGGGAGGGGCGCCTGGACATGGTGGTTTTCCTCGGCGACAACTTCTACGGCAAGCCATTGACCAGCACCCACGATCTCCACTGGGAAACCCGATTCGAGCGAGTCTATTGGGGCCATTGGCTCAGCCATGTGCCGTTCTACGCGGTGCTGGGCAACCACGATTACCCGGTGTCGCAAAAATACGAGATCGAGTACGGCCAACAGCACAAGGGATCGGGCCGTTGGCAGATGCCGGCGAATTTCTACGTCAAGGATTTCGGTGACGTTGACGGGCGGCCATTGGTGCGGATGGTGTTCCTCGACACCTCGGCGCCACGTGAGAGTTTGCAGCAGCAAATCGACTTGATCGATCAGGCGTACCAGGCACCCGGACCGGCACCGGTATGGCGAATAGCCGCGTCCCATCACCCGGTGCGCAATCAAGGCAAGCATGACGAGGAGTCGAATCTGCTCACATGGCTCTTGCCAGTGTTGCAACGCAACCACGTCGATCTGCTTTTGTCGGGTCATGATCACAACCAGCAATTGCTGTTGCGTGCAGGCGAACCCGCTTGGGTGATTTCCGGGGCCGGTGGCAAGAGGCTGTCTGCCTTGCAAACGCCAACACCGGATAGCACCTTTACTGACTCGCGGGCTGGTTTTGCCAAACTCGATCTGAGCGCCACTCAACTCAGGCTGGGGTATTACAACGACCGCGGCGATCTGGAATCCGGCTTTCGCTGGGTCAGAGACTGCCAGTGGATGGCCAAAGGGTGTTTGCTACCCGAGCCATCGCAAGGGAGCGTCGCGCAGGTGGCACAGTGATGGGCGCAAACCCGCAGGCAAAAAAAAGCCCGCGGGAGAGCGGGCAAACCGTAGTTTCTTGAATGAGCGAGCGAAATGTACAGGCTGGCGCGGGGTGGTGGGGTGAAGAAAAATTCATCTCGCTCAAAGCCCCGTACCGGAGCTTGCGACACCGCTACGGCAAATGATCCGCGGCAAAGTCGGCTTCCGACCGGGCACGCAAGCGGCCCTTGCGGCAGGCTTGCTGGAATCGCTCGAAATCACGCTCGTTGTGCTCGGTATAGCCCAGGGCATATTTATAGAGCGCGTCGGCCAGTGCGTCGCTCTTGCCGATGTAGCCGCTGATCATCGCCGCGTGCCCGGAAGACTTGGCATGGGCGCGAGCCAGGGCCCGGCCGCAGAGCCGGCCATAGGCCGCGAATGCGTCGCCATCGAAGGTCTCGAGTTCGGCGGAGATTTTCATATCGCGCAATTGCCGCACGTAGAAATGCCGGCCGCTGGGACCGGTCGTCCAGCCGAGGAACAAGTCGCTGGCCGATTGCATCAAGCGCTGGCCGTCGACCACCCGCTGTCCTTCATGCCGCACCCGCGACCTGGTCTTCACGTAGCCGGCGAGCACCGAGCGTCGCGCTTCCTTGAATTGCAGGAACAGCGGGAACTCCTGATCGTCGGTCAGCAGCGCCACCAGGCAACGGGTGCCGACACTGCCCACGCCCACCACTTTGAACGCCATGTCCTGAACGTGAAAACGCGACACCAGATCACGGCGGTCCGCTTGCAGGGTGCCGCGATAGTCGCGCATGAAGGTGTCGTAGAGCGGACGCCAGTCCGAGAGGCGCAACCAGTCATCATCGGCATCCAGCAGCGTGGTGTTTTTGTGCAGGTGGAAAATTTCCGGCAGGTCATCGCGAATGATCAGACGACCATGGGCGTCGCGTTCGCTGATTTTTGGCAGCAGTTCGGCATGGGTGCGACGTTCGGCCTTTTCGACGGCGCGTTGCACATGTTCCAGAGTGCTTTTGTTGGCCTGCGCCAGCAGGTCGTCATAGCTGATGGATTCGTACCAGGTTTCCAGCGAACTTTGTTCGGCGCATTCGAGCATGGTTTTCTGATAGGCGCCCACGACCTGATGGCAGACCATTTCTTCAACCGTTTCCCCATGACGCAGATCGCGAGCCGCCACCAGGAAACTCGCCACCAGGCGTTTCAAGTCCCACTCCCACGGCCCGGGGTGGGCCTCATCGAAGTCGTTGACGCTGAACAGCAGGTTGCGTTCAGGCGTTGCGAAACCGCCGAAATTCATCAGGTGGCTATCACCGCAAATCGGTGAAACCAGCCCCATGTTCGAGGTTCCCGCCAGGTCGTGGGCCTGCAGCAGCGCATTGCCGCGATAGAAGGTGAATGGTGACACCAGCATGCGTCCGTAGCGCAACTCCACCAGCGATTTGACGCGTCCTTCACTCGACGCCTTGATCAGCGGTATTGGGTCGCGGTCGACATTGCCCAAGGCTGCTTGCGAACTGCGGGAACACTTCTTGCGCGCATCCTTGCCTTGCTTCAAACGGTCGGTGAGGGTGGTCATGGAGGCCTATTCGACAGGGTTATAGGGCGATTGCGAAATGAGTGTAGAAGGGCTTTGCGGGTTCATCCGAAGTGTTTGCGCAGCGACTAATCTGTCTGTCAGGCATCGACTCGACGCCATCACCCGGAAACAGGGAGCCCCGTGTTTTCATTGCCGGTTTCACTGCTGCTGGCGTTCCTCATTGGCTGGGTGTCCCAGCGCATGGGCATGTGCCTGGTCAATGCCATGGGGCTGCTGCTCAAACGCCGGCCGACCCTGTTCGTGTCGCTGGTCAGTTGCGGTCTGTTCGGTCTGTTGCTCGCTCCGTTCTACGCTTTGTCTGGTGTCAGTCAACCGCTGTTCATCCCTGAGGTCGGCTATCTGTCACTGGTCGGTGGCGGGTTGTTGTTCGGCCTCGCGTCGGTGCTCAACGACGGATGCAGTGTCGGCACCCTCACCAAGCTCGCCAGCGGCAACCTCAACAAGGCCTTCACCATCCTCGGCTGGGTGCTGGGCATCGTGCTGTGGCATCACCTGAACATGCTGACCGAACACCGGGCGCTGCAAATGCCGATGATCACCAGCCGTCATTACTGGCTGGTCATTGGCATCGTGTTGCTGATTTTGCTGTTCCTGATCCGGATTCACGGCGACAAACACCTGGTGCTGTCGAGCCTGCTGCTGGGGGCGTTGACCAGTGCCCTCTACACCTTCGAACCGCTGTGGACGCCCAGCGTATTCTTCTACGATCTCTCGCAAAGGTTCTGGAGCCCAGGCGACACACCATTGACCACCCAGCGTGTGACGGTGTTCGCCATGCTGATGCTGGGCATGCTCTGTTACACGTTGCATCGCCGCACGTTCAACTATCAGCGGTTTGCAGCGATGACAGCGGGCAGGCATTGGCTCGCGGGCGTGTTGATGGGGACCGGTGCGTCGATGATGCTGGGTGGGAATGACTCGCAGATTTTGTTGGTGTTTCCGACGCTGACCTGGGTGGGGGCGGTGCCGTTGGTGTCGATTGTGTTAGGGATATTGGTGGGGGTTGGGGTTAAGCGGCTGCGTGCTTGATGATCGCGGCTCTGGAGTTGGACGACCTCAATGAGACCGTCCATTTTTCAAGGATCAAACCTGCATCCGCAACCGCCGCCCAACCACATCCAGCAAATCGCAACCATCGCGCAGGGACGTGACCAGCACCCGCGCCAGTTCGCTGTAAACACCCTCGTCAGCCGCGAAGCTCTCCAGCAATTGCGTTGCGGTTCGAATGCGATAGGCAGCTGTTTCGTGCAGTACATCCAGCGGTGCCTCGGTGTCGATCAGCAGCGACGCAACGGTGCAGTCGATGCCGGTCATCGGCATGTATCGATCCATCTCAAGCCTCCACTTCGTCGAGTGGCGCAATGTTGTCCAGTGCCCGGTTCACCAGCAATTGCGCCAGCACGGCCAACTGCTGGATCGCCAGGGCGATGTTGCGACGCGAACTCTCAAGCTCGCAGGCAAGGTCGGTGCTCATGACGTTGAGCGAGGCGAGGGTTTCGCTGGCGTGGGTGAGCAGGGACGGTGTGTCGATGTTTGGGCGGAGGGTGAATACGTGGCTGATGGGGTCGAGGTGATTGGGGTTGCGCAGGCGGGCGCTGATGGCGGGTTCTGTGGTTTTGGAGAGGTTGGACAAGTCGATTGGATCTTCAGATGAATCGGCTGGTGATTCCGGGGGATTGGGGCTGTTCTTTTTCAAGATGGCATTCCTCACACTGTTTAGAGAAGCTGCCATCCCCTGCTGTCAAACAGGATTGGGTGGCAGCTATACGCGGGTTGACAGACCGGAAGTGTAAGAACCCGGTGCACCCGAAGGTGCCCCGCGCACAGCCGCCATAATCGTGACTACATGCGCGAATGCATGCTGCCTGATCTGGGAGGTGTGAAGAGTACACTTTTCAGCCTGTCAAAGCCGATCGCCGGTTTACAGCGACCCCTGAAGGCTATCGTCGAGAAGCAGCCCCCGCCAGTTCATGAAAGGCGATGCGTTTTGCGGGAAATGTCCTAGGACGGTGACTACGTGCCAATCGAGTGCGAAGCACGCCATTTAATATTCAAAGAGCACAACGAAAAAGCCCGAAAATTTGTCGGGCTTCATCTTGGCGCGGTCAGTTAGCTTCGTTTCGCTTCGACTTCCATCATCACAAGATTTTGCTGCTTCGTAGCTTCGGTCAACACTTCGCTATAGACACGCTTTTTCTGTTTCGACTTGGCGTTGCGAATAAAGTCAGCAAAGGAGCTTTTGGCGCCCTGGGACAGGCCTGGCTTGAACGAAATCATTGATGTACTCCTGATCCTAACCCGAGCCTGGCCATTAAATCAGCCCGCGTGTATTGCTCAGGGATATGGTAGTCAATTTTATCGACCCCAGCTTTGTAAAGACGTCCCGAATTGTCTATGTGCTTGATCAGCAGATCCACATGAACGTCGCTCCCGTACTCTAACTTAAGAGTATTTACCACGTCACGCGCTGCGAAATACTGGTCGATGAAATGCTCTGGTCGGATTCGTCGCCCTTCGAGTTCTTCACGGGCGTTGACGAATTCCCATGCAAGGAGCGGATTTTGGTAGACGTAAAGTATCTGCACGAACCGGCCTTTGCGCAAAGAGCGCTCTACATTTTTTCGTGCTACATCGATATTGGAAAATGTTCCATCCAGCACAAATGATTGCCTCTGGTCGAAAGCGCAATCCAGAATTTTCTCAACCAAAATTGACACCCCGTTTTGGAAGATCCAGGCGTTTCCTCCCGCGTAGTCGGAAAATTCACTTCGAAGCTCATCAGGGTCAATCCTCAGAATCGCTGTATCAGCAAACAGGTTCACCAGGGCGATTGAAGCTTCTGTCTTTCCTGCTCCAGGTGAGCCGGCCATGAACACTGATACAGGATCTTGCTCAGGAGGGTATAACGCTCGATCGGTTCGGCGCTTGGCTATGGTTTTCTTGTGCAATCTAGCGAAGGACATGGCTTGTTCTTGCATGAGCAATTCGGCAGGAGTCATCGTTCATTCCTTTGGTTTGAAGCGCATCAAAGGTGAAACGGCAGAAGCGGTGAATTCGATTGAAAAGTCAGCGTACATGGCCGCATATCTAGCTCCAGTCCATGAGGGGGACACGGCTTGAGGGAAATTTCCTAGAAGTGAGTTTTTACCCTGCTTAACGTCGGTTGATTGGCTCAATGATGTGGTGCTAATTGCAGATCAAAGTTGCTTGGAGCTCACCGTGTGCTTGAAATGATGCTCCCAAAGCCTGACCCCCAACCTACCCGTCCGGTCCAGCGAAGACCCCACCGTCAAATCCTTGATCAACGTAGGCTGCAAACCCGCATCAAACAGTGCAAACCCCGCCGCCAGGCAGCAGGTTTAGGTCTGCCGGCCGCACACCAGCACGCGCTCGACGTTCAGGCTTTTCAGGTAGTCGATGGTTTCCGGTGTGGGCGCGTAGCCGTGCTTGATAAAGATGCGATCGGCCGGGATCAGGCTGTCATCGTCCGGCGCGGGGTGCCAGCCGAGCTGTTTTTCGAAGGGGGTTATGGATTCGTCATGGCGCTCGACCGTGGCGACACTGGGTAAGGTGCCGATGAGCGCGTGGATACCGTCGATCAGCCACTGCGGCGGGGCGAAGCCGGGTTGTACGTCGATGATCAGGAGGGCTTGGCGCATGGGCTTTTCCGGGCAGGATGGCAGCGACACAGGGGGCGGTGTGGGGCATGAGAAACCCCAGATGCAACAAAGCCCGCACTGGGCGGGCCTTGTTAGCTTCGATTGGTGGGCCGGGGTAATTTGAATTCACCTTATATCTTATTGATTATTATCATTAATATTTATTTTTTATTTTGATTGGAATACCAATCGGAATACCTCACGAAATAGCATCCCATTGACCCCCGATTATATTCGATCTGAAAACCTTGCTTCGCACCGATGATAAGCCGTGATTTTCTTACCGCTGTCGAGACAACCGGCAGCACTCGATCCGAATAGGAACGTGGCAACAGGCAGAAACTGGCCGAGGTTGTGTAAAAATGTTTTCCTCCCACATCGGCGCAAAGAGTCAGCTCAAAAAATGTGTTTCAATTCTAGGTC
Organism: Pseudomonas sp. P4_C4; assembly: GCF_056402055.1. NCBI lineage: Bacteria > Pseudomonadati > Pseudomonadota > Gammaproteobacteria > Pseudomonadales > Pseudomonadaceae > Pseudomonas > Pseudomonas sp. P4_C4. Next base: position 34,716 of record NZ_JBFUID010000055.1, read on the forward strand.
TGTTACCTGAGCAAACACTGACAGATTTCACGTAGCGACGGCAATCTCAAAACCATGGATGCGTTTTTTTTTGCACACTCTGGGGCCAAAGTAGTCGTTCCGCTCAGGAGGCTGCTAAATTCGAAAAGCGGGCAGTTCGCCGACGAAAGCTTGGCAGTGATGTTTCATTGTAGAGTGATCTGAACACCACCCTAACCCCATGTCCGTCTGGCTAATGGGGCCGCACCGATGGTGCTGTACCGTCCCCATCGGTATCCTAGCGTGATTTTTTCGAAAAATCGGTTGTCAATTCACGAAAAAACAAAATTTATCAATAGCTTGCCCTGTTTATCATGGGTAACTTATTTCGCAATCAGTACACTAGGGGCAAACGGGTAACATCTCGATGCCGCAGCAAACGTTGCGTACACCCCACGACGCCTTCAGAGTTGGCGGAATAAGACGCGCGAGTGTTGTATGGTGATGGGGTGCTCTACCGAGCAGGTGGGCAGCAATGGAACAAATCAGCTAAAAAATCAAAAATGTAAAAAATTTAACTATTAAAATATAAAGTTGGCACTTATGAATCGAACTCTCACTACGCAAGATATTAGTTGGTTTTTGGATATTCACAGCAGAGGGCTTCTTAATTTAACTCCTCCTTATCAGCGGCGCAGCGTATGGTCTCCTAGAGATCAGAGGTTCTTCATAGACACTATATTAAACAATTATCCTGCGCCGCCAATTTTTCTTCATAAAACGTTAGATGGTGAAGGCAAAGCTACATATCATGTCGTCGATGGAAAGCAGCGGCTGCAGACGATATTGGATTTTACCAATAATAAAGTCAGAATTCCGGACGATTTTTCCGATATAAATATCCAAAAGCTGCGATGGAAAGACCTCGGTAAAAGTACAAAAGAACTTTTCTGGAATTATGTTCTCATTGTTGAAATGCTTCCAGATGTGAGTGACTCAGCTATCAGGAATATATTCGAGCGTATCAACCGTAATTCTAGAAAGCTGACCGCGCAAGAATTAAGGCACGCGAAGTATGACGGATGGTTCATAAATTTTGTTGAGGTCGAAGCTGCGAAAGTCGAGTGGAAAGCAACCGGGGTTGTTACGACTGCAAGAACTAAGCGAATGGCCGATGTTCAGTTCCTGTCGGAATTATTTGCAATCATACTGAGTGGAAAAATTCTTGGATTCGATCAAGATCGATTGGATGAATTATATGCTGAGTATGAAGAGATCGACGAGTTGGCGTTGTTTGTTGAAGAGGATTTTATCTCAGGGGTTGATCGAACCAAAAACGTTATATCAAAAATGCTCGTAATAAAACCAGATATTTTAGATTTTACTAAGGTACAAAGTCATTTTTATTCTCTATGGGCTTATGTTTACCTAACAAATAAAAGTGAAGCTGATGACTTGGTTTCGTTGGCGGAAAACTACACTGCTTTCATGTTGGCGGTAAACTCAATCGTAGCAGATAATCAAGCGAATATAACAGCACTGGCGGGAAGCCCTATTTTAGAATACGCGACGCAGTATGCGTATAATTCTAGAGGAGCAAGTACTGACCTCGCTCCGCGTACCAAACGACACGCAGCGCTATTGCATGCTTTCGGAGATGCTGGAGCAGTCGAATATGAAAATAGTTAAAAATATTCGAGATTTGTATTCAGGTTGTATGCCTCGATACAGGCTGCTAGAAAATGAAGTCAATCAGATACTTAAGCCTTTGGTAGAAAATGAGGGTTGGTTTTTCTTTTCCAGAGTAAAGGGCTTGGAAAGCTTTGCGCTTAAGATTGAGACCGGCCGAGTTTCATCCCCAGATTCCATGGAGGATTTTTTTGGTTGTACTGTTGTAGTTCCAACGTTAGGTCATATAGAGCAGGCCGAGCTTTTGATTCTCAACAATTACGATCTTAAATATCGGAGGCCAGAGAACGATGTGACGACACATAAAGCCCCGTCTAACTTCACGTTCGACGATTTGCGTGTTTATGTAGAAAGACGTCCGCTCATTAGTGGTCGGGATCCTGAACTTGTTGGTATGTTATTTGAAATTCAAATAAAGACAGTGTTACAGCATGCCTGGACCGTGGCAACACATGATTTGATATATAAAAGCAATACAGTGAATTGGCCGTTGGAACGTATAGCGTTTCAGGTAAAAGCAATGCTTGAACATGCGGAAGTTGCTATCTCCGAGGCTAACAGATTGGCGGATGCACCCGCTGTTGCTAAGAGAGACAAAAATACAATTGGCATGCTAACGTTAATAGAGCAAATCAAAAGAATTTGGTCGGCGGAACGATTGCCTACAGATGTAAAGCGACTTGCCGATACAATTTACGCGCTTTTACAAGCATGTGATTTGATGCCGGAGGATTTTCAGGATCTGATCATGAATGAAAAATTAAGGATTGGTGTTCTGCCTACTGATCTTTCTCCGTATGCGATGACTGTGCAGGCATTAGCTAATAAAGTTGGGCTAGATCTAAGCCATAAAATCAGTCGAAGGCATATTCGGACGAAGTTAGTAATACACGCTGGTATGGATTTGCCTAAATGGATGCGTATAGCGCAACCTAAAATCGTAGATTTGGGCTAAAAAGGGGGGCGGGCGGACACCAGTGGCGCAGGCTGTTGAACTAGGTCTGTAATTCGACGAAACCATGCGCTCGACTGGCGCTTTAGTCCCGTTGAAGCGATTATAAATGGTATCTGGCAGGTGTCCTGTGGATCAGATACAGCCACAGCTCGACACAAACTGATACCGAGGACAGCGTGGCCGCCAAATCGGCAATGGATGCATTCGAAGCCGCCTGTAAGGAATCTACGCAGGCTCATCCTCTCGCCCCCGGAGATATCGTTTTGGTCAACAACAGAATTTGCCTTCATGGCCGATCTGAGGTTGGTGAGGAGTATGGAGCGAAGTCCCGTTGGCTGCTCCGCATCTATGGCTTGGAAACCACCAGCCTTGAGCCATCCCAATGGCAGTCAGGTAGAACGCATATTCTTTTTCCATAAGTGATTGTGGCGGGTGCGTTGGGGTGAAATAGGTTTAAACCTATTTCAGGGCTAGACATTCATGGRCGGCCAGGAAGTGGATGGCATGCCTCTGTGTTAGCAAATATTCCCACCTTATTGGATGAGCGCGACACACTTTGCTTGTTGCTGTATGTTTGTACAGTTATCGCACCCCTGTTATCTGCCCGAGGGGTGTACACACAAGCTTTCAGCAAATTGATTCATATCGGCATTTGCTTGGTGAGGTAAAGCGCCAGGTTATGAGCGCCATCGGGTAGAATCCGGCCCAACAGAGAGGAGGGGAATATGGCAAAAGGCGCGCAGGCCTCAGCAGCATTGCTTGAGGCGCACCATGCGGCAGAAACGGCTAATCAGGCGTTGGCTTCCGCAAAAGCCATGGCGCGAGCGTTTGTCAGCACTTTTCCAGAGTCGCTCCAGCTCGCTGTCGCCCGCTCGTTTGGCTCCTTGCTAGTCAAATTTTGGTGGGAATCCCTGGCTGGTAG
>NZ_JBFUID010000056.1:0-38062 GCF_056402055.1 Pseudomonas sp. P4_C4
AAGGTGCACCTTATTGCAATCAGTCCTGCCAGCACGGTGTTCCGTTTTGGCCAGATGCTGCAGGCAGGCCACCATCCTGAGTACATCGTGTATGACCGCGCAGGGCGAAATCACAAATTTGTCCCTGCGTTATCAATCACGGGTCATCACGTTTCAGCCACTGATGGGCGCCAGACCCACCAAATTTCTCTTCGATAACGAGCCCAATACCATGAGTAATACTAAAAGTGCTGATCTGGTGATCCATGCTGAACAGACGCGTCCTGTTCGGTTGACGAATGCTTTTGAGTCGTATGCCGGTCTTTTGGACGGTATGGCGTCCGACTCTAGAAGCATGCAACTCGAACACCGACACTGGGAAAAAGCTCTCAATGAAGTGAACGTTCACATCACAGTGCGTGAAGAAGAAATCGAGGCTGCGAAAGATGCTTACCAAGAAGTGGCTGAGCTGCTGGCTGCAAACCTTTCGTGGCCGCCCGAAGCCATATCAATTTTGCCTCAGGGGTCGGTCAGCACCAAAACCCTAATCAGGTCGCCTAACGGTGGCGAAAAATTCGACATTGATGCGGTATGCCAAGTGGATATCTCCCGTATCGAAGCCTCAGAACCGATGGAATTTTTCCACTCTGTTGGGGAGGCTTTGGTTGATCTGAACGCCGAAGCTAAAAGGCGTTGCTGGAACATTCCATTCCCTCAGCAGCCGTTTTATCTGGAGTTCACTCCATCCGTACCCTTGAGCACTGTTCCCCAGCAGACCTACGAATCCATGGCTCCGCGTTATCGCGCTGCGCGATACAAGGAAACGGCATTGGCAGTGGTGGATACCCCTACTACGAATTGGAAAACCTCCAACCCGGCAGGTATGAGCAAGTGGGTAGATGACACCGCGAAGCGCCCTCTGATTCTTGTTCCAGCGATGGAGTCATTGTCGAAAAGTCGGGTTCTGGATAGCGTTGCACCGGTGCCAGACCAAACAGTGGAAATTACCGATACTCTCCGAGTAGCCATTCGCCTATTCAAGCGCCATCGTGATATGTGCGTAAGGCGCGGCCTCATTGAGCGGGGGAGCAAGCCTATCTCGGTGATCATTGTTACCCTGCTGACTACTTGCTATGAAGGGTTGGCGGATTTGGGACGTGTGTTTCAGCATCCTGTAGAAGTGCTGGACGAGCTCGCGGAGTACTTACCGCATCTTGTCCTGAAACTTGACGGCAAATACCGAGTGGATAACCCCACTGTTGAGGGAGAGAATTTCGCCGAGAAGTGGAATGATGATGGAGGAGAGCGTTTCAGATCGTTCATGACCTGGTGCGATGCGCTGTCAGCTGACCTCAAAACCATTTTGGCGCTTACCGAGCCACAAGCTATTTCCAAGCGTGTACGGGATGTGTTCGGCATACCGGCTCCAACGGGTGGAGGCAGCGGTTTGCCGACGATAGAGACCCCTAAACCTAAAGCCACTCCGGTTACTACCGGACTTGCTTGAGCGGTGGGGAAAATCAGTTGACTTTGAACCTGGCCCTCATACGCGACCAATTCCCGGATTTGCTGGCTTCTGCCTCACGCCGGGAAGGCGGTATCACTACCTACCGGGTGCAGTTACCTACATTCGAGCAAGGAAGAGAATTTAAATGGGCAGAGTTACGTCTGCCCGACGGATTTCCTGAGTGCGCCAAGGCATTCATTCAACTGTCCCCCGATGCGGTGCTGCGCCTTCCACATCTTGACGGTGCTGGGGTTCTTTGCGTGGAGGGTGACCCAGGGCCTGGCTCAGGTTACACCTCTGAGGAAAGGGTTCTTTTCCTTCTAGGCGCGTTCTTAGAGCAGTTTCTTAAACCTTGGTTGAACGGCGAACTGGATTTCGCTTTTGAAGCTGAAACGCTCAATTATTGGGCTATTGAGGTGGCTCGGGCTCGCTCGGAAAATGATCCGGTAAGAGCTGTTTGGACAGTTGATCCCCCTCCAGAGAAAGCGACCATCAGGGGCGGACTTCTCCTTAAACCGAACAGGATCATCCTTGCCGCAGATGAAACACTACGCATCACCAATCGCGTGGTTCAGTCCGTGCGAACTGAACAACGCACGGCGGTGCTGGTTGCGGACATCCCGATTTCTTTTGTGTTTACCCCTAACACCTGGCCTAAATCTGCAGTTGATCTGGATCGCATACTCAAAGGTCGACTTCTTCCCGAGCAGTATTCTAAATTTCAGTCGCAGCGTAGTCGCCGTGATCGGGAGGTATACCGTGTAGTCCTGTTGAGGACTGCTGAAATTGCCTTCGCGTACCTGCTTCCAGGTGGCCCGTCAACGGTTCTGGACATAGGGAAGGGAAGGGGCAAACGAAAGAAGTCGTTTCCTTCGCGATCCAAATTGCTGCCACTGATGACCTCTCGCTTGGACCCAAGCTGGACCGTCGGACGAGATCAGCATCCGGAAGTTGGCCTGCGCCAGGCAAAGCATGTGCTGGTGCTAGGAGCGGGGGCTTTAGGGAGCCCGGTAGTCGACCATCTTGCCAAGGCTGGAATCGGAAGAATATCTGTGGTTGATGCTGACACTATGTCTCCAGCAAATGTCGGTCGACATCTACTTGGGGCGGAGTCCATTGGTGAGAGTAAGGCTTGTGCAGTTGCCAAGCGAGTCAATACAGCATTCCCCTCGACCGAGGTAGACCCCTACACCAAGAGTGCTGCCGCATGGCTAAAAGAAAACTCTTTAGCTGACGTTGACGTGGTGCTCGATCTCACTGGTGAACCAGATGTAAGAGCCCAAATCGAGAACGCTCGGCAAAAGCATCCCTGCCCTTTGTTGGTTGGCTGGATGGAGCCCTATGTCGCAGCAGCTCATGTTTGCTCCTTGCCTTCGGGGCATTTATGGCTGCAAGGAGCGACAGACCCTTTGTACCGCTTGCAGTCGGTGGTTTGGCCCGACGAGGTTATCCAAAAAGAACCCGGATGTAGCAGTCGGTTCCAGTGCTACACCGCTGCAGCGGCAGCACACGCTGTCGCATTGGTAGCCGAGTGCGCATTAGAAATAATCGATGCCGTAATGGAACCAGCCCTCCCTAAGGTGCGGAGTTGGGTCCGCGGGCAATGCTATTTGGATAAGCATTGGCCAGGACTGAAACATAATGAGTGGGCGAGTGTCGCATCTGAATTTGACGGCTTGATCCTGACGAGGCCATTTCCATGAGCAGGGTCTTTTTCTACCCCGACAACAGTCAATACGTGCTGTTTGCTGATCATGCCTTGGCACATATGTATGCGCATGCTCAGCGCCGGCTTTGGCAAAAGGAAGCAGGAGGGGAAATTTTCAGTTCTGAGCCGGACTCAAATGGACTCATCATCAACAACGCCTTGGGCCCGAATCCAACTGACCAGCGACGCCGGCACGCCTGGAACCCGGACGTGAAGGCATCTGATCTGAATAGGCAGAGTGAGTTCGAACAACACAGGCATGCGGTAGGTTTGTGGCATACACATCCAGAGAGACTGCCATCGCCATCGTGGCGTGACCAGAACACTACCTGGGAATACCTCGACTCCTTTCAAGGTGACAGGAGTCGCTATTTCATGGTGATCATCGGCAACCACGGCAGCGTTCCAGAAATGGCCGTCTGGGTAGCCAATGGTCAATCGCCTCGCGAATGGATGCAGCTAAGCGAATCCACAAATCGGGCGCAGGTGGATGATTTCAAGAAGCGACCGTCGCAATGTGTCGCAACAGCACTGCGCAGCTAATCGGGAGGATTTCAGGCGGGATCTTCACCTATGCTGAAGGGGCTTGATTGCCCTTATCAAGCGAAAGAGTTCTGCCTGGTATTGAGCATCGTGTAATGCCTGATGGTTTCCCTCTGACTTTGGGTGAAGTCGAGCGGCCATCTGGCTGGAGCGTGTGCCGCTCCAGCTCGATCCTGTCGCACCCATATAAAGTGCTTTGATATCCAGAGCGGTAAAGCCGAAAGGGTTCGACTTCAGAAAATAATGGAAGTAATAGTTGATAAAAGACCAGTCGAATGGGGCATTCAATCCGACGAAAACGGCAACACCGTCCGTGCCTACTGCGCTTGCAACCCAATCCTGAAACTGTCTCATCGCCTCTTCTGGATTTAACCCCTCACGATCGAGTGTTTTCAGCGAAAGCCCGGTCACTGCCAGCGCCTCTGGGTCGACATTCGTAGATATTGGTTTCAGCTCGCACGAAAATGTCTGTCGGGGGTCGTCAACGTTACAAGCTCCGATCGTAAGCATGCTGTATACGCCTGGGATCGGACCAGATGTCTCGATATCGACCGAGATATAAACTTCACGCTTCTGGCTCATGAGGTAAATTTTCTGATGAGGTGAGAGGGGGAAAGCTCGTTATCGTGCGCCAATTTTCGAGCAAGGATGATGGCGCACTCCTACGATATCAGTTTCTTTTGTAGAAAGTTTTTGCGAAATGGTTATACGTTGATGAGGATCAGTTAAAGGTACTTTTTGAAGGTTGCGGCTGTTAGGGCCACCATGAAGCCCAGTAATGCCGCACATGGCAGYAGCACCCAAGTGGGATTGAACGACCAGGGGAGGGTGAGGTAGATCAACCAGGGACTTGCTATCAACGGCAGCAACGTCCGCTTCGCGCGGTGGTAGACAAAGCTGCTCTCCCGGCCTGCCCCAAACTTGCGAAGGTCGCGTCGCATCAACCCGTCCACGGCACCGGTGATCACCGCGAGCAGGAATAGGGGCGTGGCCAGAGTGAGGACAGCCAGGCGCACCACGAAAGTAAAGACCGTGAACAGCGCCGCCAACAGATAGTCCTGTACCACAACGTAGGCGTGGGCAAATTGCCCCTGCAGTGATGCCTCTCGGCTGAGTAGTTTCAGTTGGGCGTCGGAGTGTGCCCATCCGGAGCGGACCACGACCCAATCGTTGAGGTGTTGAAGTACTTTGGCGGTCGCTTGCGCCGGTTCTTGCACCAGCAGCGAACTCTTGAAATGACCACTGAGCCAGCCCAGTTCACTCAGCCACATGGCATGGCTATGGTGCCAGCCCTGTTCCGGCCAGAACCACAGCATGCCCACGAACTCTAGGACGATGGAGAACAGCAGGGAGGCTAATAGCAGGCCGAACAACTTTAGGCACAGCTCGACCGTGCCGAACATGAACCCCGGACGTCGTTGAACAGGTGGTGGGCTGGTTGCGGTGGCGGACATGTGAACTCCAGCATTGTGGGGTTGCTGTCGGAAGACTTATGGTGCGCGTCCACGCCCAGGCGGTGGTCTCTCGGGATCGAAGTCGACCGTTGGTGCGCCGCCGGCGCTGGTCCACCAACTCCCCACATTGGCGTTGTAGGACTCGCGCATGCGCGCGGCCAAGGTCTGCAGATCCACCGGCATCGCATCGTCGCTGGCCGGCTTCGGTAGCGGCATGCGCACCTTCCACAATTGCCCGCCTTCCTGAAACGAGAACATCTGGCCCTTGGGCAGGGCGATGATGTGTGCGGCTTCGATCAATGGCAAGGCCGACGTTGTAACACGGTCCTGAGAGGACGAAGTAAAGTCCGTACGGGCATCGGGGTCTGCGGTGTCCGTGGCTCCAGAAACCAAGGTGCGCGTCTGCACATTGACCTTCGGCAATTGATTGGTCAGCAGTTCCGCCGTCGCGGTTTCTCGCACGCGCAGCATCTGCAGGGTGTTGAAGTTGCCGATGACCTGACCGGCCTTGGCCCGACTGCCGATGCGTGCCTCGATATCGCTCAAGGTCTGGGTATAGGCGGTGACCTGGATACCGGCACCGCCGCCCTTGTTGATCAGCGGGATAAACTCATCGCCCATCAGCTCGTTGAACTCGTCGGCGTGCAGGTTGATCGGCACCTTAGCCGCTTCGCTGGAAGAGCCTGGCAGGCCGTGGTCGATGCCATGTTTGTAGATATGGCCGGCGACGGAGACCAGGTCAGCAAACATTGAGTTACCGACGGCAGCGGCGACTTCGGCATCGGACAGTGCATCCAGTCCCACGTAGACGATGCCGCGCTTGCGGATAACCTGCAGCCAGTCGAAAATCGGCCGCGGATCGTCCAAGTCGGTGTAGTTGGGGGCCAGCAATTGGGCCGTTTTGCCGCTGGTGAGCTTTTCCAGCAGTGGCAGCAGCGAGGCCACGATTTTGTCGAAGTAGGTGCGGTCATAACGCACGGCCGAACGCAGGCCGTCCATCACCGGATCAAAGATGCGCTTGGCGGTCAGGTACTGCTCGATGGCGACCACGCGCTTTTCCCGGCCAATCATGTGGCGTGGCACGTTCTTCTCGTTGAGGCGGCCTTCGATCTGCACGATTGCTTCCCAGGCCTGCGGATCATGGCGGGCGAAGAAGTGCTGGGCGTATTCGATGAACAGCGCGTCGATATTCACCACGTGGCGCTGGATCTGCAGGTAGTCTGGGCGCCGACCGAGCTCGATCAGAGCCCGGGCGATGATGTTGACAAAACGCCAGGCGAACTCACGAAAGGCGGCAGAGTTGCCTTCGCCGCTCAACTGGCCGGCGATCCGAGTGGCGACTTCCGAGATGCGGCCGAAACGGCCGATGGCGTTGTAGCGGGCGGAGACCTCCGGCCAACCCAGGTGAAAGACGTAGAACTCGTGCTCGCGACCCGCGCGCCGTGCCTCCACGTACATGCGCTTGAGCAGGTCGGCGTCACCCTTGGGGTCGAAGACGATCACTACCTCCTGCGTTGGCCGGTGGATATCCTGGGTAATGTAGACCTCCGCCAAGCGCGTCTTGCCAACTCGGGTGGTGCCCAACACCAAGGTGTGGCCCACGCGTTCGCCCAGCGGTAAGGTGGCTTCCTGCTCACTCGGTTCGACGCCATGTAGCAGCGGCGAGCCCCCGACTGGCGGCAGCGGACGTAGCGGATTGAACGGGTTGTCCCAAGCGGTCAGTCGAGGTAGCAGCGCGAGCCCGGGTGGCGCTTTCTCCAGCAGACACTCCAGGCGTCGGGCCCACTGATAGGCAACCGATTGGTTGACATAGCGGGCGAGCGCCGGGTCTTGGGCTTCGAGCAAGCGCTGGGTGTGCAGGCGGGTCCAACGAAAGCCACGACCCATGAACAGGCGCTGGCGGCTTACCGGAATCTGTCGACTGGTCAACGAATAGCGCGGCAGGCGACGAATGTTACGCCGATAGCGCAGCACGATCCGGGCCTCGTTGAGCCGCTTGATGCCGAATGCAGTGTAAGCCAAGGCCATGCACGTACCCACCTCGGGCGACAGTGCTACCGCCCAGGGCGAATGCAGGCACAGGGCGCCGGCACCGGCGCAGATGCCCACGGTATACAGTTCCACCGCGGGGCGCAGCAGTGACTCCATTGCATGGTCGCCCATGATGATCCCTCACTGTTCCAGGCCGGTGGGCATGATGAGCACCGGGTAATGTTCGAGATCCAGCCGTTGGGCAATGTCATCGCCACTCACTGGCCAGATGTTCAACCCAGGGGCCGCCGCCTGGATGCGGCGCAAGGCCTGGGCGTCGGCGACCTCCACCGCCAGACCGCTGGCGTTCAGGCCCTGGAGGGTTTGCGCATGCCGCGATAACCACTCCAAGGAATCGTCGTCCTGCCCTACCAGGAACAGCGGCGTGATGCCTGGCAGCTTCAACGCTCTATCCGGCACGGCGCCTGGCGTGAGGTGCGCGCTGTGCACCGGCAGCACCCAGTTCAGCGCGCGTGGATCTGGGGCCTTGTCGGGTGCCGGCGACTCGAAGGCGGTATCGGGCAGAGGATTGGCGGGGACATCGAACGCAGCGAGGGACAGCCACTGACAGATGGTCAGTGTCGCCAGGCGCGAGAGACTCATGGCTGTAACCCTCCACGAACGGACGCAATCGCTTGGATGCGCTGCCAGTGCCGACTGAATTGTGTGCGATAGCGCGCGGCGGGCGCGCCACCGGCCGGCCGGTGGTAACGCCCGGCCGCCACGACCCAGTCCCCCGTTTCGGCGTAGTGTTCGCGCAGCAGCTCGGCGGTGACGGCCAAGTTCGCCCGCGGATCGAGGGCATCGCAGGCGCTGGGGTAGCGGTCAGGGTGGTAACCGAGATTGGTCTGCCCCAGTCCGACATCGATGCGTTTGGGATCATGGCGGGTGAGTTCCAGCCAGAGCGCGGCACAGGCCTCATCGCGACTGGCAAAGCGCAGCGATGTGCCGGCGACATTCAAGGTCCAGGGCCAGGGCATGAGGCGACCGCGGAGCGGGGTGCCGCTCTCCTGCAGGGCGATGGCGAACAGCACCGAGGCGGGGATGCCGGCCCGTGCGGCGGCCAACTGGTAGGCGGGCGGAGGCAGGGCGTCCGCCTGGGCGACGGTTATGCTGGTCAAGGCCAGCGCGAGGATCAGTCGATGCGCTGCCATTTCCCGTCCACCTGCTGAAAGCGCGCGGGCAAGGGGCGGGTGGCGCCCAAGGCAAACCATCGGCCGCGGTCGTGGTTGAGGGTGATCTGGCCGCTGTTTACCTGCGCTGGGGTAATGCCAGCGCTGTGGGCCCATTGCCGGAGACGCGCATCGTCACCCTGGCTGCCCACCAGGTACACGTCCAGGCGGGCTCCGGCAAGGAGCCACTGCTGGGTACTGGTCACGCAGGCCGGACAGGGGGCTTCGACGAACAACGCGTAGCGGGCGGTGCTCGACGTCGCTGGCTCATCGGTGAGACCCTGCACCGGCAGCATCCCCGGAAACAATCTTGCCCAGGCGGCGGTGTAGGCTTTCTGGTAAGCCAGCTCGCGTTCTGCGCGTTTGGCTTCGAGGCGAACCTGCAGTTCGGCGTAGCGCTGCCGCTCCTGCTCAGATTCGGCCTCTACACCCAGAGTGGTGAGAGGGTCGAGTTGCGGCGACCAGTAACGGCGGGGCCCAGTCTGTAGACGTTCGAACTTGGCCCACTCGTCATCCGTCAGCCCCCAAACTATGCCCTGCGTCGTGACCGGAGACTGTCGATCCAGCGGTGTCTGCTCGCTGTACTGCTGTTCTGCGCCGAGCATGTTCGGTGCGCTCCATCCCGGCCCTGCCAGCAAGCAGGCGGGGAGCAGGATCAGCGAGAGGGCGGAGAGCCGAAGCATAAGCACCTCTTCACGGCAGGGGCAGTGTGCGATCGTCATGGCCGGGGACATGGAACACGGCCTCGTCCGCGCGGATCGCGCGCAACTGCCAGCCGTTCAGGCTGTCGCCGGGTTGCAGCAGGCGCACGGTCGCCAGCGAATGGGCACCGACGGGCTGGGCTGCAAGGAATATGGAGTCTCCTCGGGTCTCGATGCCCAGCAGGGTCAACGGGGGCACCGGGGCTACGGGCTTGGCCTGCTGGCCTGTGGAGGACGCCGGCCGCGCGTTGTCGATCGCAGGCACGGAGGCTCGTGCCGACAGGGTCTCAAGCGCATTTTCTGTTTTGCCCAGCCGCTGTTCCAGTGCGCTGAAGTCGGCGCTGCTCGGCCCACTCGGTGCCGCTTGAATGCCCTTGAGCGATGCCGCCATCGCATCCAACTGCTGGCTGAGCGTCGTCTGCGCTGAGGCATACTGACCTTGTGCGTTGCCCAGTGCCGCCAGCTGCGGTTGCAGTGTTGTAAGGGTATTGCCGAGTGCATCGATGTCGCGCCGCAAGGCCGGCGCCGGGTCGGCGGGGGCAGCGCGGGCTGCAACCTGGAGCTCGGCCAGTTGCTGGTGTTGGTTGTACGTTTCGGCAGTCAGCAACACGGCGCCCAGGCACAAGGCGCCGATCACCAGGGCCTGAAAGTGTTGGACCTTCATGGCGCGATATCCAGTGTCGAGAAGGGCGATTGGGGCTGTGGCGAGCGGAGGGCGTAGCACACGGTCCGGTCGACCGAATCGATGTCGAGCTGCCAGGCCGGGCCGCCGATGATGGTCAAGGCATCCAGCAGCGACATCGGCCCGAGCTGGTGGTGCACGGAGGGCAGGGGACGGCTGAACAACCGATCCACCCCAGCGCTGTTGGGGCAGAGTGAGTAGCCCGAGCGTTGCAGCACGTGACGCAATGCCTCACCGACATTCGCGTGCAGAGCAGGGGCAATCTGCACGTTGATCAACTGATACAGCGGCTGGCGCTGGTCCAGGGTCGGCCGTGTACTGGCCAGGGTGTATCGATCCTGGCGGACCCAGGTCGGTGAAAGCGGATCCGGCTTGGGCGGAGAGGTCGGCACGGCTGCTGCCGCTACCGGTGCGGTCGCCGGTGGCGACGTGTTGCAGCCGGCCAGCGCGATCATCAGTCCGAGGATGGAGAGTATGGGGGTACGCATGTCCGGATCTCGACAGGAGTTGCCGATACCTTGGCGAAAGTGCGAGCCGCGCTCCTACCGAAAAACCGAATCTGGCCGTCCGGATTACCGTGAAGTACTCATAAAAAAGGCGCCCTGGAGGGCGCCTTGGGTCAGTCTTCAGTGAACAGGGACAGTTCCGGGAGCGGCGCTGCGTCGGGGGCAAAGATCAGCAAACGGGTGTCGTCGTAACCTGCGAGCAGCAATAGCTGCAATAACACAGGCGGGACATGGTCGTCGCGCATGCGTGCACTGACTTCGTCGGCGCTGCAGCTGCTGCGCCCCTCGTCTTTCATGCGCCAGGGTGTCGAGTACAGCTTGCACCCCACGGCATGGCTGCTGCTAAGTTCAAAGCACTCGAAGAAGCCTGTCGGTGAAGGGTGCCTAGCGCGCTCTTGCAGGTACTCGATTTCCGTGGTTGGCAGGTGGGCAGAGCTTATCTCCCCGCTGCGGCTGTAGTGCCCGGTGGAAAAGGACAACAGCTCGATCGGGGTGCGTGCAGCCTCCTCGCTGGGGAGGTCGCCGAGATGCATTGGACGTCCAAGGTGATGGCCGATGATCTGGTAGATCACGTTATTCACCAGGCCGTGGGCCGGGCAGCGCATACGGACAAATCTGAGAACGCTTTGGCCGTCGGTGATGACCGCGCAGTCGTCATCGAACACGCAGGGCTGGAAATTGATGGCCTCGTTGGGTAGCTGGTTTTGCGCCGGGTGCAGAGGGCGGTGGAAGGGTGGGCAATCGTCGGCATAGCTGATCTGGACAACGCGTTCGTAGCTAAGATCGTGGAAGCCGCGAAGGAAGGGATTGCGAAAGGATGGGGGCATGATGGTTCTCCAGAGGCGCAGAGGCCACCCCGAATTGGCGGTGACCTCCTGGGCAGGGATGGGCTGTCAGATCCAGCCATTTTCGGCGAGCGAAAGCGGGGTGCCTTCGCCGACGATGATGTGGTCCAGGACGCGCACCTCAACCAGGGCCAGGGCCTCGGTCAGGCGTCCTGTGAGCACTCGGTCGGCGGAGCTCGGTTCCGGGCAACCGGAAGGGTGGTTATGACTGAAGATCACGGCGGCGGCGTTGTGCTCCAGCGCCTTGATCACGACCTCGCGTGGATAGACGGAGGCGCCGTCGATGCTGCCGGTGAACAGTTCGTCAAAGCTCAGCACGCGATGGCGTGAGTCCAGGCAAAGCAGCGCGAACACCTCGTGTTGGTAAGGGGCGAGTCGCAGTTTCAGGTAGGCTGCAGCGTCGGAGGGGGTCAACAGCAGTTCGCCGCGCTGGAAGTAACGTTGATCCAGCAACTGCAGGGCTTCGGTGATCAGTGCATCCTCATGGGCGCGTTGGGCCAATGCCGGGTCGAGCGCGTCGACCAGGTTCAGGGCAGTGTTCATGGGCAATTCCTCGTGGGAGATGGAGCGCCCCCTGGGGGAGTGCCCCAGGCTGGTGAAGTGCAGGATTCACAGACGCGTGAAGCGATGACGCGCACCGTGTAGCGGGCTTTGGCATCCCTCGCACGCTCGGGTGGAAAAGGACTCGATGCCGGCGCCGGTCTGCGGATCGAAATCGGCGCTCAGTGGCATCAGGGCCTGCAGTTCGGTGCGCAGGTGCGCGATGCGTTGCTCGATTTCAGCCTCGCTGTAGTACAGCGAAAGCGCGCTGAAATCGTCATGCGCGACCGCTTGCAGGCATTCCTCGCAGAGCCAGAAACTTTCCATGACGGCCTCCGACGTGAGTGGATAACAGGCGCTCGTGGGAGCGCCTGTTGGTGGCGGTCAATGTGCCTCAGGCAGACTGACGTGCTGCGGTGGAATTGCGCGCGGGGGCAGAGGCGGGTTGGTGCTGTTCGGCGACGGTGTCGGCTTGGTCCGATTCCGCTGCAGCGTCGATAGCGGCGGGGGAGTCGGTGCGAGCAGGTGCTCGGTAGCTGAACTGGCCATCGACCTTGATCCACTCGATGAAGATCAGCCGGCCTTTGAGGCTGGCACCGGGTTGGCCCTTACGCTCGCCTTTTTCGTAAAGAAAGGGGTCAACCCAAAGGTCGCCAATGCGAAACGCGATCAGGACCTTACGTTCAGCACGGACGTCTTCCAGGTGTTCACGGATCAGCCGTTCGGCTTCACCGCTGGCGACCTTGCAGTCGAAGCGGGTGTACTCGACGTCGTCCGAGGCCCCGTGCAAGGCAGCAATGTCACAGGCCATGAACGGTTGCCCGCGACGTACAGGGACTTCGCGAACGCGGTTCAAATAACCAATGCCTTGGGTGTGCAGGTTGAAGTAAGTGGTGGGAGCATTATTGCTTGCAGTCGTCATGGTGGAACTCCTGTTCAGCAGAAACGCGGATATCCACCGGCCCTGGCGGCTGGTGAGTTCCGCAGGGGGGAGGTGCAAAGAAAGCGTGGTCGGTAGAAGGGCGCTCATCACCGACAGGTGACCGTGCGAGCTGCCGAGCGCTGATCGCACTGAGGGAGAACCACCCGAAGCGGGCGTAGCCTTGAGGGTTCCGGCTACCTGAACGCTGTCAGCGACAACGGTGTGCAGTTCATCTATAAGACCACGCCAACGGCTCGTCAACAGTGGATTAGGGGAGGCTCGGGCGGGCGGAAGTGGGTGGCACTCAGTGGATTCTGGGTGACGAAAAAATAGCCCGACGGTCATCAGGCTAGGAAGAGCTAGACCACCCTTGACCCGGTAACGTGACACCGGAGTCCATCGCAAAACCTCCGCTGTCGATCCAACTGGATCAACCGACCCTTGTCGTGGCCTGGGCCGAAATCAACTGGCGCGCATCCGCGCACAAAAGGTGCCCAGTGTTTCGCCGGCGGGCACCGGTGCTGAGCATCGTCGCCGAAGCGGATGACCCCTGAGACCTGACACAAGCCGCACGGGTCATCCACCTTGGGGACCTGAAACGCTGGGGAGAAATCCGAAGAAAAAGTGAAATGCGGCTCCGAACTCTTCGAGTCTGACCGAGCTGCCCGGAGCGAATCGGTCTGGGGTCGCCAAGCGGCGACGGACCTGATCACTACACCAGTGCTGCCGTACGCCGTCAAGTCACACATGCCCGCTCAGAAGGCGCCTGGCTGCTTGGTGCGCTTGGGTTTGGCGACCGGCTTGGTGCCCTTGCACTCCGGATAGCGGGTGCACGACCAGAAGCTGCCGGTGCGGCCTTTGCGCTGGCGCATGGCGCTGCGGCACACGGGGCAGCGCGGGCCTTTGGTAGCCGGTGGCTGCAAGGTGAGCGAGGCGTGGCCACGCACCAGCCGGGTCAGCCATTCCGCCTGCCTGGCGAGAAAGGTTTCGACGCTCAGCTGTCCCGTCTCAATACGATCAAGCGCCTGCTCCCAGAGTGCGGTCAGCGCCGGATCGGCGACCTCCGCTGGCACGGCCTCGATCAAGGTGTGTGCCGCCGCCGAGGCGACCAGGCTGCGTTTTTTCTTGGTCAGGTACCCGTGATCGATCAGGCCCTGGATGATCGCCGCTCGGGTGGCCTCGGTCCCGAGGCCGCAGCTGTCCTTGAGTTTCTGTTTGAGTCGTGAGTCCTCCACCTGGTTGGCGATGGTTTTCATGGCCTTGACCAGTGTGCCTTCCGTGTAGGGCTTGGGGGGCTGTGTGCGCTGCGCGTTGATCGTGGTGTCGGTCAATGCCACCGCTGCCGATTCGCGCAGTGTGGGCAAGCGTTGGGTTTGCTCTACAGGTTCGTTGCCGTCGGCCTCGTCGATCACCGCCTTCCAGCCGCGTGCCAGGATTTGCTTGCCGCGCGCCAGCAACTGATCTTCGCAACTGTGCAACACCACCTGGGTTTTCAGGTGCTCATGGTCGGGCAGAAATTGTGCGAGGTAACGGGCGCGAATCAGCGTGTAAACCGCTCGCTCGCGCTCAGAGAGCTGGGTCAGGTCTAGCGTCACAGCAGTGGGGATGATGCCGTGGTGGGCGGTGATCTTGCTGCTGTTCCAGGCCCGGGAGCGTCGGCTGGGGTCAGCCTCCTTCAGCCATTGTCCGAGTGACGGGGCGGCCGCCGCCAGGGCGTGGAGTACGCGCGGCACCTCATCCAGCATGCTTTCCGGCAGGTAGCCGCAGTCGGTGCGTGGGTAGGTCGTTGCCTTGTGGGTTTCATACAGGGCTTGGGCCACCGCCAAGGTTTCCTGGGCACCGAGGCCAAGCTTAGCCGAGCAGATCTCCTGCAGCGTGCCCAGATCGAACGACAGCGGAGGGCCTTCGCGCACGTGCTCGACCTCGATGCGGCGAATCTGGGCAGTCCCCAGCTGGCTCAAGCGCCGCGCCGCGCTCTGTGCGACCGCTTCGTCAATGCAGTGACCGGCTTCGTCACAGGCTGCGGTCGGTGGCTGCCAGCGCGCCTGAAAGACCGTCCCGTCGGCCTCCAGCTGCGCATCGACGGTCCAGAACGGCTGAGGCTCAAAGCCCGCTATCGCCCGATCTCGCTGGACCACCAAGCGCAGCGTCGGCGTTTGTACACGCCCCACCGGCAGCAGGCCGTCGAAGCCGGCGCGGCGCCCGAGCAGGGTGAAGAGCCGGCTCAGGTTGATACCCACCAGCCAGTCCGCGCGTGAGCGTGCCAAGGCGCAGTGGTACAGCGGCAAGGTCTGTTCACCTGGGCGTAGCGTGCCCAGTGCACGGCGAATCGAGGCATCGTCGAGGGCGGAGAGCCACAGGCGCAGAATCGGTCCCTGGTACTGACAGCGCTCAAGGATTTCCCTGGCGATCATCTCGCCTTCACGGTCGGCGTCCGTGGCGATGACCACCTCGGAGCAGGAGCGCAGCAGTTGCTGGATGACCTTCAGCTGGCTGGCGACCTTGGGTTTGATCACCAACTGCCAGTGGGCAGGAATGATCGGCAGGTCCTCCAGCGACCAACGTTTGTAATTACCATAAGCCTGAGGCGGTGCTGTTTCCAGCAGATGACCCACGCACCAGGTGACGGTGGCCCCCTGGCCTTGCAAACAGCCGTCGCCACGCCGGGTGGCCTGCAGCACGCGGGCGATGTCGCGGGCTTGAGATGGTTTTTCGCAAATAAACAGCCGCATACGTCGGCCCTCTCGGTGAGGTACCGATAGGGTGGCGGTGTGGCGTGAGAGAACCAGCGAAAACCTGAATGCGCCGAGTTCATATCGGCGGTTTAACGGAGGTGAATGGTTACTTTCTTTGCGCGAGGTGAGCGGCCAGCGTTTGCAGAAACTCCAGGGCAAATTTTTTATCTGCTTCGCCAAGCTCCTTGATCAGCGATGCAATTTTCTGGCCTTGGTCCTGGGGGCGAGGACTGATGGCTAGCAGCAGCTCATCGGCGGGACAGCCGTACATATCGGCCAATTGCAGCAGCTTGTTGACGGTTAGTTCGACCACGCCGCGTTCAAAGCGCGATACGGCTTCGGCGCCGATTTCCAGACACTCGCCGACTTGCTCTTGGGTCAAACCACGTGCGCGGCGATACTTCGCCAACTGGCGACCGATGTGTTGTGGGCTAGGCTCTTTGACTGGCAACGGGGGCGCTCTCCAATTCGACCCGTATGGTTGACCAGCAACCCTATGAGGCGTATCACCTGAATTGAGTGTGATAACCCGCCCGTCAAAACG
Source organism: Pseudomonas sp. P4_C4 (assembly GCF_056402055.1). Taxonomy (NCBI): domain Bacteria; kingdom Pseudomonadati; phylum Pseudomonadota; class Gammaproteobacteria; order Pseudomonadales; family Pseudomonadaceae; genus Pseudomonas; species Pseudomonas sp. P4_C4. Next base: position 15,870 of record NZ_JBFUID010000056.1, read on the forward strand.
GAGCTTACGACTTGGACGGATCTAACGAGCGTGAGGCAGATGCGTTAGCGATCAAGGCCTATGAGTTGTTCATGGCAACCCACCTGGAACCGGACAATCTGAAGGCGCGTGCGAGGTTGATCGCATGGGTTCAGGAAAGCCAGGCGCACTGGCGGGCATTCCTTGCACTGGACCAGTACTTGGGTGAGGTGGCGCAGTTGCTGGATGCTGATCAACGGGGAGAGGCCCGGCGGCATTAAACCACCTGGAGTATCCAGCGTTTCGCGCCGAACGGGCAGCGAGCCCTCAGGGGTATCTCGCTGCGGGCCGTTATTCCTCTGAGGACCACTCGATTAACCGGTCTTGCGTGGAGTCTTCTTGCTAGCCCCCTTGCGTCCGGAGCCGCTGCTTTCATTGGCCTTTTCGCGCATGGACACCGAGGCCAGACGGTGGGGCAGGATGCCAATGCGTCGGGCCTCCACCTTGAACGTGACCCGCGCATTGTCCTCGCTGTCCTCCCATTCATCCTTGACCGTCCGGCCCTCGACCAGGATGCGCATGCCTTTCTGGTACAGAGTGCTCCAGTGCTCGGCGTCACGGTGCCAGAGCTCGACGGGGGCCCAGTAGCCGCCGCGATCCTCGTAGCCGCCGTCGCGCGGTACCGGGTTGTCGAAATAGACATTCAGCCGCAACAGGCGTCGCGGTTCATCCGGGGGGCTGTTGAACTCCTGAAACTCCGGGGCGCTACCGATGTTGCCTTCACCAACAAAGAACGTGCTCATGCTTGCTACTCCTCGGTGGGGGAACGGGATAGATCGAAGATGGTCTCGACGGCGTGCAGCTTGCTGACGCCGGTTTCGGCCTGGCGATACAGCGACTGCAGGCTACTCATCTGCAGGTTCAGGGTGACGCGGTTGACCTCCAATTGGTACAGCGCCTCCCGCAGCGAAGGCGCCAGATGCGGAAGTGCCATCGCTTGCTGCCACACCTGTACCCCCATGCGCTGGAAGTCCGGGCTGCGCCAGCGCAGGAAATCGGTTCCGGAGGCGCTGTGCTGGACGACCAATCGCAGGTCCAGCAGCGAGAAGGGAGGCTGCGCCATGATGGTCAGCATCACCCCCATCAATCCGGCGACCCGGGTGCGCAGGCGCAGGATCGTCTCGGCGAATTGCTGCAGTTCCCCCTTACCCTTAAAAGGCTTTAAAAGGCCTTTTAGGGAGGCACCTTGTTCGAACTCACGATAGGCATCCGCTGACAAACGCCGAATGATCGCTTCGGCCAAGGTCATGCTTCACCCCCTTCGGATGGAATGTCCTGCGCGGGCTGAGCCTCTGTCTCTGCCTGACCTGGCTCATCGCGAATCGAGGCCGTGGAACCGCGTGCGATGGGTGGGGCAAATTGGGAGCGGCGGCTGCCCTCAAGAATGTTTCGCGGTGGTGTGCCGAACTTGTCGATGGCCTCGCGGGCGCGGGCGTTGTTGGCGGCCATGTCATCCCGGCTGACCCCGGCCAGGCGGTAACGCTGCGCCAAACCGAACAGGCTGCGCAGCAGATGGGCGCCACGATCGATCCAGACTTCCATGTCGCTGCGGCCGATCAAGGCGGTGTGATGGGCGAGCAACACGCGGCGCACCAAGGTGTCGTAGTCGGTCAGCAGGTAGACCGCGAGAAAGCCGAGCTGGCTGCCAATGAACAGCGGCAGGGTGACGGGATGGATGTTGAGGTTGTCGCCGACATCGACTTGGGTGGGCAGGTCGCGCTCCACCTGGCTGATCTGGCTGGTCAATGTGAGCATTTCGGCCTTGGCCTGCAGCAGCTTGTCTTCCAGCTGGAGCATGAACCAGTCGGCAAATGGGTCGTCCTGGCTGCTCGCGTGCTTGAGCAGGTTGGTGACGCTGATGTAGCCGGCCATGCCCATGATGGGGTGCACACCTTCGCGGGCCATGCGGCCTTGCCACAACCGCGCGGCATGATGGGTGTGCAGAGTGAGGGTGATGCTGCTGCGCAAAGAGCCCAGGTTGAGCTGATAGTGATCGACCATCGCCAGTACCTCGCCGTCGGAATGACGCAGACAATGGGCTGTTCCGTGAGGCGCGGCGCGGATCAACGCGAAGGTGGCCCGCTCGCATTTACAGGCAGTGGATTTCCCTGGATTTGATGGCACCGGCATTGATTCCGCTGGCGTCCAATCTTAAGGCGCTGCGCCTATGCCGCGACAGCGTTGCTTCAGTTCCTCCAGGCACGCCAAGGCGAGTGGAGAGGCCGTGCGTTCGCCGCTGCGCCGTGGACGCTCGCAGGGCGGTTCTGCCTTCGGATCGCGGTGGGACGTGGTTACTGGCAGAGTCGTCTCGGCACGGGCCGCCCACAAGGTAAATTCCCCTTGGCATGCGCGCTTGATCAAGCCCATCAGGTAGGCGACCGGTTTGCGGATTTCGCCGCGGGCACACCGCACCGCCGCTTCGTTGATCACTGCTTGTTGCTGTTCAGGGTCGAGCTGGCGCATCGCCTGGATGGCCATGCGTCGCTCAGTTGGGCTTAGCGGTAGGTCCTCTGGCCATCGGGCTCGGCCTAACTCAACCTGCGCCAGTACCGTACTTTTTTTGCTTTTGTCTTTCTGTACTGTACGGCCGGCGTCGGTATTCCGAACCACAGCCGAAATCGGTGCGTTACCGCAGGATTCGCGATTCGTTGCCGATGCGTCTGCGGTCCGAACCTGGTGGTTTTTTCTGAGTTCGGAATTGTCCGCATCCGCGCTGGTAAGGGAAAGCGATTGCTGCTGAGCTGGCGAAGCAGGTGCGGCGAGTTTTTCCTTAACGACCGCCGCCACTTGTGGGTCTGCGTGAATTTCCTCAATCACATGCTGCGCCACATCACGCACACCTTTAGTGGCGTGGGTGAGGTTCTGCTGGAGCAGCGCCGCGTAGCCGCCGTCGAGCTCAAGCTGTTCGGCTGGAGTCAACGGGTCGCCGTGCAGCACATAGACGCAACCGCGCAGGCAGCCTTGGTCATCGCGGGATCGATCAACCAAACTGAGCCAGCGGGTGGTGCGAAGTACGTTGAGCGCTCGGGCGATGGTCTCGCGCGATGCCTGCATCCCGCAGGGGCTGGTAGCTAGGTAGGGCTGCAGGTCCTGGTAGCGGGGCGTTTTCACATGACGTTCAGTGATCAGCCAGCGCAACACCTGCCAGGTGTTGCGTTCCAGCGGCGTCAGCCGGCGATCAAGCAGCAACGCTTGGGGCAGCGGATCATTGTCGCCATAGTAGATGGTCCGTAGCGGTGCCTCCTTAGCGGGGGCAGCCATTCGGGTCTGTGCCGCCTGCCACTCCATACGACGCCGCAGCGCGTCGTAGCACTGGCGTACCACATCCTGCCAGTCGACCTGATAGAAGTTCAGCATGGCGTACCTCCGTACAATTCGATCTGTTGCCAGATCAAGGTCAGGCTGATGTGTCGCTCCTCCGCCAGCATCATCATCGCATCCAACGGATCGTTGTCCGGGTCGTCTTTCCGCAGTTGGCTCCAGCGGTTCCACACCGCATGCTCTTGCGCTTCGCTGAGCTGAACCGGCCGACCGCGGTGGGTCTCGATTTTAAGCACGCGACGACGCAGCGCGGTTTCCGAATGGTCCAGGCCAAAGCAGCGGTACATGATGCTGGAGCTCGCCCCCAACTTGAGCGCCCGATTGATCAACCGCTCGTTTTGTTCATCCCGTTCGGCCTGAGCGATGAGGCGTCGCAGCACAGCCGTGTCGACTTTGACCTCCACCCAGGCGATGGACGAGTGCGCCAGGTGGGACAAGGTGGTCGGTGGTAGCGACTGCAGGACCTCGATGTCTTCATCGGCCAGCCCCAAGGCTTTGCACCGCTGCAGACGCCCATGGCGCAGTTCATGCAGCACCTGATTCAACATGGCATGGTTCAACAAATTAAAGGTGGTGGTCATGAGGCAGTTCCTCACGGTAGCGAGTGGACGACAGCGTCAGATCGATCAGCCGCCGGGCGTGGCGGATCAACGCAAATAGTTGCTCCAGCTGGGCATCGGGGAGCCGCTCGAGGCCAACTGTCAGAGAGGGGCGTTCRGCAAATGGCAGGTCGTAGGCCCCGATCAGCAGCTGACCAAACAACGCGGCCGGCAACTGCTGACGTTGTTCCCAGGCCACGTCATCTTGTAAACGCAGCAGGGCCGAGAGCAAAAGCTGAATGCCGGTATATCGTGGGCTGAGCAGTTCGCCGTACTCCAGTGACAGCGTGAAGCCCAGGCCGTCAGCTTGCGGCCTGACCATTGCACTGGCGTCGGCATATTTGGCTAGATCGGTCGCCAGCGTGACGCAGGTTTCGCGCAAGCCGTTGATGTCATTCAGTGACGTGACGCGTGGTGAAACCGGGTTCACCGGTGACTGAACGTCATCGATGCCATGCTGCTGCTTCACAGTAGGCTGCTCGTCACTTAGCGCCTGGCGAATGTGGGAGAGGCGGGGCTCTTTCGCCGTCGAAGGGGCTCCGCTACTTAGCTGTTGCTCGGGATTAGACGACTCGATTGATGTGTCGGAGGCGTCCACGCTTTCTGGCGACGGGCGTGGAGGGTCATCTTCTAAACTTTGAGGCAGAGGGTGAGCGTTAGTTGCTGCGTGAGGCGACACGTGCTGTTCCTGGTACATTTCCAGAGCTAGCAGGCGGGGCGTCTGATTCAGGATCATTGCCATTTTGGCGATCAGCTCGTCCTGTAGCTCACTCGAGTCCAGTTCGGGTTTTTCACCTTCGAATGTCGACAACACTTCTAACCACAGCATCGCGAATTGTTGGGCATCACCGAAATACTGGTTCCAGGTCGACTCCGCTCGGCGCCGCAGCGTGATCAGCCGCTCGATGACGGGTTTGCCGAGACCTGCATAAAGGATCTGCGGAATGGCAGGTAGCAGATGCTCGAGCGCATCGAACATACGGCTGATATGCGATTGCGAGACAGGGTACCCACCTTGGCTCAAGCGCGCGGAGAGCTCGCGTTGGCTCAGGGGGGCACTAGGCTCCTGAAACATGTCCTTGAGTTTCGCTACCGCGAGGGCCCTCTCGATGAACGTGAGCTGACCGTGCAAATCGCTTTCGGCCAAGTGCCCAAGCAAGGCATGTGACTCGGATTGCCAGGGACGGAACAGGCAGTGAATACGAAAGAAATGCTCTTCGCGGGTTTCCTGCCAGAGTTCACCGAGGATGCTCAAACGGGTGTTGCCGCCGTTGCGGATGATGAAGTGCTGCTCATTCGGCCGACGGGTGATGGAGGGTGGTTGGTCCAAACCGCGTTCGCGGATCGAGGCTTTGAGCTCGTCATACAGCGGATTGCGAATGACACGCGGATTGAGCTCGTAGGGACGCAGTTGCTCGAGGGTGACGACCATCGCTGTGTCGCCGACGGGAGCGGCCGTGACCTCACGGTCCGGCTTCTGCGGGAAATGGGCTTGCTGCAGTTGACGTGTGATTTCTTCGGAGGTCGGCGGCTTCATCACACATCCTCCGATCAGTCGCGACGGATAAGCCGGCTACCGGCTGTTGACGTTTGGCTAGTTTCGTACGCTGTTGGGGAGCTCAGTAGGTCGGTCCATTCTGGAAACAACTCGAGCGCCAGTGCACGCATGACCTCAGCGGCGCAACGGCTATGGCTACCAGCCGGTGGAGTGAAGTCGACGCGGTGCACGGGCAGCCCCAGTGAGGCCGCATTGAGGTAGGCCACCCGATCGGGAATCACTGTGGCGCAGAGGCTGACATGAGGATCGGCCTTAAACGAATCTTGGAGGCTCTCCATAATCAAGCGGGTATCGCGGCGATTGGCGTTAACCTGATTGAGCAACAGCTTCACTGACGGCAACGCGACCCCCAGGTAGCGGTACGGCTCCAATTCCTCAAACAGCCCGAGCGTGCCGCGGCGCAGCTCGCGCGCTGCGAGCATTTCCGGCGGGACTGGGCACAGTGCGCAATCGGAGGCGAGGAAGGCCATCTCCACCACCACGCTGCGCGCGCCTTGGGTATCGACGATGAGCACATCGTAACGATCCTGGAAGGCTGGTAGCAGATTGCGCAGTCGCAGGCGGCCATCGGCCGCTTGCAGCAGCAGGGTGTTTATATGCCCGGCGCGGTCGTTGGACACGATCAATTCAAGGCGTTGAATCACGGTGGTGGTGATCACCTGCTCGTGAGCAGTGAGCCGTTGTGAGATGAGTTCGTAACTGCCGGCGTCTCGGAGCTCGCACAAGGCGTAGTAACTGGACAGCGTCGGTTGGCTGTCCAGGTCCAGCAGCAACACCCGCAAACCTGAGTCGGCGAGCAATCCACCCAGATTGGCGGCGACGGTGGTTTTCCCCGCGCCGCCCTTGGTCGAGATCAACGAAAGAACTTTCATGACCCTAGGCTCCCGTCGACAAGCGATCCTGAACCCACTGCTCAATCTCCAGTGAGTCCCAACCGACGGCACGCGTGCCGATGCGGCGGCATTGCGGGAACAGTCCGGCTTTCATTAGGTTGTAGATGTGCGAGCGTTTGAACCCGGTTTTTTGTTCGACCTCATCACGACGCATGATGTGGCGCTCGGCTAACAGAGGGGCAGGGCTGGTAGATTGCATGGTGTCACTCCGTAGCGCCATGTGGCGCGTGGTGGGATGTGACAATCAGTGAAGGTCGGCAAAGGAGAGAAATCATTGCCAGGCAATGGCGGTCATTGCCTGGCAATTCGGCCTTAGGCCTGTAAGGCCTGGGCCAAATGACGGCGAGCCTCCGCAAATTTCCGATCAAGGGTGCGTTTACTCAGTCCAGGAACACCAGGGAATTGTGTAGTAATGGCCTCGACAACCGCAGCCTGGTTTTTATAGATCGACTGCAGACGGCCGCTGTTGGACTTGCCCAGCGCGACCTCCAGCAGTGCGCCGATGATTGTGTAGTGCACGAAAGCGGACGCCTCGGAGGGGACCTCAAATGTGCCAAGCTGTGCTGATAGCTTGTGATGGTTGAGGGCGTGAGCCTTCGCCTCATCGACAATTGCCGAGTGCGCTTGGCGTAGTTTTTCAATCTCGCGGGCACCGGCGTCTCGCTCCGCTTGCAGGGCCAGATGTGCGGTCAGGCTGACGCATTCGGAATGGTCGATATTCTGGGAAAATAGGAACGCTGGCTTTTCTTCCGGGCAGTTGCGTGCAAACCAAACCCGCAGATCAGAATGGCGGATGGACCAATAGACACGTTCAACCTGATCGATAGAGGTAATGGGTCGTCCAAGGTAGGTCGCGGCTAACTCGCCACAGACGATGGCGTCGTAGATGCGTTCGGCGTAGGCATGGAGAAAGGGCCATTGCGGAAAATGCTTGAGCAGACTACCGGGGTGAGAAAGATCTACCTGCAGAATTTCGCCTTGATGGTCGGCGAGGTTGCACCAGAGGATCGCGGCATCGATAGGGTGATAGGAGCTTCTGATCGAGACCATGGTAAAAGCCTCCTGCTAAATTCGTCCTAGAATCGCTGGCGCGGGCAATCCTTCTAGGCCTCTCCGAGCGAGCCAGATTCCAAGCCTCAATTGGATCCAATTATGGAGACAGCTCTACATGGAGATAGTTCGCTGCACGAGACGCGGTTGCAACAGGTTTTGACGTAGTGCAGGGGGCAGCGCCGATCATTGAACAGGCAGTTGACTTACGCGCATTGTAAACTCCGGCTTGAGCGCCTCGATCACATTGAGCATCTTGGTGTTGGCACTGATGCGATTTTGACCCTGCCTTTACTGGGTCAGATCTCTGTGAGCGGCAACAGGCTTGAAACGGTTGTGTCCAGTGAAGGCGTATGAGGATTGGCTGACGTTCAGTCAATTACAGGCGAGGCCGGTTTGCCGTTTGTTTGGAGGCCCTGTCGATGACGGGAACCTATGACTCGTAGAGCCAAATTTTTGACAAATAGTATGTAGCGCCCAATTGCCTGCGGATTCTAAGGATCAATCACCGCACGCCAAAAACCCCAATTTCAGTTTTTGGTCCGGTGCTGTTTCGGTGCAGCGAACCATTGTAAATTGCGCAAAGGCTATCGCTCGTAACAGCTCGGTGAGTATCGCACGGACGCAAACTCAACGCCTGTAGGTCTGGTTACGGCATCCTCCGTCGTTCACCCACTTATATCCGGCCGTCAGCCCTCCAAATGGAGCAATGGCAAAGGGCTGCGTTCGGCTGATTCTGTTGAAAAAAGTCGGATTTTCATCTCGCCTGAACTCAAGCACGACCACCACCGGAGAACCTACTCACCACATTGAGTGGTTTCTCGGCACTTCGTTGACCTTTGTTGCTTTGTTATTGGGATAATTTGAGGTTTTTGGCTTAGTGCAGGCGCATCTATCCTGTGACTGGTGGCCCGTGAGATGTCAATTTGGCCGGCCGTCGTAGGCTCTGCACCGTAGCGCCAGCGTGAACTCATCGGTCGCGCCACTCATGCCACGTAGTCTCAGGCGATCCAGTTTCAGTATGCGCTAGAGGGTGGACAAACATCATTTCGAACCTCTTACGTTCGTGGCGAGAGCGCACGTATTACGCCCTCGCTGCGATGCGCCGATCCACATCACGAGCGGCTTCATGGAAGCTGCGAGCTTGCGAAACAACACTTGGCTTTCATCGGACAAGCTACGCAGTCGGTCTGCCAGGATCGGAAGATGATGGTGTTGGCTTTGGTGAGGTGCAAACGCTCGTTCTTGGAGGCTCGCCATTCGCGGCGTAATAAGTTGCCGGCTTGGCAGCGGTATTCCTCGGCCTCTTCATTCCAGTGAAAATCGTAACTCGAAAAGCTATCGTTCTTGCGCTCAGTTTTGTCCCACACCGGCACATTCGGCTCGATGTCTTTTTCCTCCACCACCCAGGCCAGCATCTGCGCAGTACCGTAAGCGGTGTCGCCAATGAGGCGTTCCGGCTTGATGTCGAACTGCGCTTCGACCCGATCGATCATCTTCTTGGTGCTCTCGACTTATGGTTCGATCAGCCGGTGTGGGTTCCACATCCACGATGACGCCGTGCTCGGTATCGATCGGATAGTTCGTGGAATAGGCGTAGAACGCCGAGCGACCTGAGGCTGCGGTTCAGCGGGCTTGAGGATCCGTCAGCGATAGGCGCTTCGTCATAGACCTCTGTGCGTCTCTTCGGGAACGAGCCCCGGATTTCATTTCGCACAGGAGGGGTTTTCGGCATTATGACGTTTAAACTTGTGGAAACACTCACTTTCAAGGAGGCATGCTTGCGCAAAACCAAATCGCCAGAAGAGGAGCTAGAAAGTGGCGCCAAACGCGGACGTCTACCGCCGCTTTCGATGGTCCGCGCCTTTGAGGCAGTGAGCCGGCTCGGCTCGATGCGCAAGGCTGCGGATGATCTCAATGTCGGCCATACAGTCGTTTCCCGCCATGTGCGAAATCTTGAATCCTGGCTTGGCACGCGACTTGTGGATGCTGGACCACGAGGCATTCGGCTGACTACGGAAGGCAGGCTTTTTGCCGAGACTGTGGGAATGGCTTTCGACATGATCGCCAAGTCGACGGCGGAATTGCGTCCGGCGGTAAGCCGCTCGGTTTTACGAATCTGGTGTGTCCCTGGTCTCGCGACGCGTTGGCTGGCGCCGCGTTTTAACCAGCTCCAACTTGCGCTGCCCGGTATTGATTTCGTCATGCGCGCGACCGATCTAGAGCCCGATTTCGCGCATTACGACGCCGATGTCGATATCCGTTATTTGGATGAGCCGAAGGGGAATGTGCGCTGGATTTTGCTGGAAAGGCCGCGGATTTTCCCGGTCGCTAGCCCGGACTGGATCAGCAAGAACGCACCCATCCGCTCTCTTGACGATCTTGTGAGTCAGCCGTTGATACATGAGGAAAGCCGCGATCAATGGCGACAATGGTTCCATCAGGCTGGCTATGGGCATGAAGTAGTGTTGAACGGGCCGCGGCTCTGGTCAGCCAATCTTACGGTCGACGCGGCCCTAACAGGGCAGGGAATCGCACTCGCGACACGCCTAATTGCCGCTGATGATCTGCGCACCGGGCGGCTGGTCGAGTTGCTTGGAACCGATGTTCGGCTCGGAGGCTATTATTTAGTTGGACCGCGTGAGCGTTGGAATGAAGTGACATTGGCGCGCTTCCGCGCTTGGATGCAGCAGTCTATCGCGGAGACGACGGGTGGCCAGTCAGCTGGTGTGATAAGTCAACACGATTGCGCTGAAGAATAATTTAGCCGTCAGGTAAAAGTTCGGTTTGATACTTGAGTAGATCCAGGTCAAATAGCCTCAAACTGATCTTCCGCTCAACACATGCGCGCATGTTCCTCCTGCCATTGACGCTGGCTCGTCAAAGTTTCGTCCATTCACAAAAGTATCTCCCAGTTATTGTCGCAACCGCGCTCATTCACCAACATGCTATGCACGCGCCCATCACGAACGGACCCGTTGCGAATGACTGGCGAATGACCTTCGACAATCGGCTTGGGGGGGCGCTGTCCGCTAGTTTCGCTGTTAGTGGCAAAGACTTGCCGTTTATGGCGATTTGCTCTGGATAACGATCCGTTCGGAATGTACGAAGCTCATGGGGGAGGAATTCCTCCGTACTAGCTATGGAGTGGTGACATGAAGGCACCACTGAGGAAGTAATAAAGTGCCTGTCTGAGCAGGAGAAACTGTATCAAACTCAGCTCTCAAATGAGTGGGCACGGGCTGAATATCAAAAACAGCGAAGGGGAAAACCACGTTAGAGCACAGCGATTCTCATGCCATAACCGCGTTATAACCAAGTGCCGCAAGCTAGTCTGGAACGACTGTGTTCCGGACTAATTTCCCAGCCAAAACTTAAATCCATACCCCGCCAAGTTGCTATTAAGGTGAGCGGGGTCGTCACTTTCTTTCTTGGAGACACCCATGTCCAATGCCACTGACACACTGTACGCGAGGGATATAGCCCATCACCTTCATAGCTATACCGATGCGCGGATGCACGAAGGTGTCGGTCCGTTGGCAATTGAGCGCGGGGATGGGGTTTTCGTCTATGACACCGAGGGGCGTCGCTATATCGAAGCCATGTCGGGCCTGTGGAGTGCGGCACTTGGCTTCAGCGAGGTGCGACTGGTCGAGGCGGCCATGACGCAGATGCGTAAGCTACCTTTCTACCACACCTTTACTCACAAAACGCATCAGCCTGCCGTGGATCTCGCGGAGAAGCTCATCTCGCTGGCGCCGGTGCCGATGAGCAAGGTTTTCTTTACCAACTCCGGTTCTGAGGCCAACGACACGGTGGTGAAAATGGTTCGTTACTACAATAACGCCCGTGGCCTGCCGCTGAAGAAAAAGGTGATATCCCGCATCGGAGCCTACCATGGCGTGACCATCGCTGCGGCGAGCCTAACTGGCTTGCCGAACAATCATCGTGCTTTCGACCTGCCTATGATGGATATAGCGCATGCAATGTGCCCGCATCACTATCGTTTCGGCGAACCCGGCGAGTCGGAGGAGGCATTTTCGGATCGTCTTGCAAAAGGGCTCGAAACCCTCATCCAACGCGAAGGGCCCGATACAGTGGCTGCGTTCATCGGCGAACCTTTGATGGCGGCCGGTGGGGTTATTGTTCCTCCGCGCGGCTACTGGCAAAAGATCCAGGCGGTTTGCCGCAAGTACGATATTTTGTTGGTAGCAGACGAGGTCGTCTGTGGATTTGGCCGCACTGGCAACATGTTCGGCTCGACTACGTTCGGCATCGAGCCAGACATTATGGTGCTGTCTAAACAGTTGACCTCGTCATATCAACCGCTTGCAGCAGTGTTGATCAACGAACGGATTTATCAGGAGATCGCGGGGCAAAGTTCGACCATTGGGACCTTTGGACACGGCTTCACCGCGAGCGGGCACCCAGTGGCTGCGGCAGTGGCGCTGGAGAACATCAAGTTGATTGAAGAGCGACACCTGGTAGAACACGCGGCCGAAATGGGGGCGCGACTGCGAGCTGGCCTTTCGCAATATGCTGACCACCCGTTAATCGGGGAAATCCGAGGTGTCGGCTTCATTGCCGCCGTTGAGCTGGTCGCAGATAAATCGGAGAAAACCCGGTTCGAGCCGCTTCGCCGGGTCGGTAGTTATTTCAATGCTCGCTGCCAAGAGCACGGCATGATTGTCCGCAACATTGGCGACAGCATTGCGTTCTGCCCACCCCTGGTCACTACAGCGGAAGAAGTCGACCTGATCATCAACTGTTTCAGCAAGGCGTTGGAGGATACACAGCGGTGGCTGGCGCAGGGGCATTGAGTACGGGTACGGCTCGACTTTGATAGGTTTGGCGTCGTATCGCGGACGATTCTGTGAGAGTAGGCAGCGGGCCTGCTAAATGGCTTACAGGCAAGCCCGTTGTAGTATTCACGGAAAATGCCACGACATATATATGTTAGAGCCCTGATTATTCGGGGCTTTTTCGTTGGTGCCTGCCCCGGCCTCGCCTGCACCGGTGGTGTTAATGAAGACCACAGCGGTGACATCTTGGGTAGCAATGGGCGCGAATTACAAATATGCAGCCGATGTTAATTCTGCCGATGGGTCAGGAATCGCTGGATAAGCTTTTGTATTTGTTGAATATTTCCTCACCTAGTCGCTATGGTCGGGCTCAATGCTCGCGTCGATCACGGGTTGGCAATGCCGAGCTTCTGCGCCACTTTCAGGCACTGTCTTGCACTGAGCTTTTGAAGCCGTGACCCCAAGCGACGATTAGTTCAGCATGTTGTCAATTCTGGCGTTAGGAATACTCTTTATGGTCAGTTCCAGTTCATCTCAGTCGATGCAAGACTTCAGTCAAAACTTGCGCCTTCTCTGCGGATATTATAAGTCGGTGGCGAAGGTATGCCGCTCCCTTGATATCAACCGCCAGCAGTTCAACAAATACTTGGGGGCGCAAGCGACTCCCTCGTCCTTTACCCTGCGCAAGATCTGCACTTTTTTTGGGGTGGATGAGGAGGAAATATTCTCCGAGCATGAATCCTTCCGCGCTCTGCTCAACAGGCAACGCACGGCGCGAGAGCCGGACAGTGCGGTACCAGCCGATTTTTTTCCGAGCTCCGCGCAGGCGTTGTCGAAGTACCAGGGTTACTACTTTGTCTATTTGATGTCGCCTGCCGCGCCGGGGGAGGTGATCAAGTCGATTACCCGCTTGACCCGCTCCGGCGAAAAGATCCTGAGTAAAACCTACGAGCGGATGAGGCTGGGCGATGACCAGATGAACAGTTTCGGCATCAATAAATATCGTGGGTTCTGCTTTGCCTCATCGGATCTGATTTACATCGTCGAGCGCGAGTACCTCTCGTCCCGGGGCTATATCTGGTCAGCGCTTTATCCCTCCTATCGCAGTCGTTTCCGTTTTCTCAACGGCTTGGTACTCGGCGTTTCGGGTGACAATTTCCGCCGTCCTTTTGGTGCCCATATTGTATTTGAGCACCTAGGCGAGTCGATCGACCTGCGTAACGCTCTCACCAGTTGCAGCTGTTTTCCGATTGATGCCCCTGAGATTCCCGACGAGGTGAGGTCGCGGCTACTGGTACATCCATCAGAAGGTGAGTTCAACCTCGTCCCTCCGCTGTTTTAGTCTTTTTTTAAAGTTGACGCTAGGTGACGCTTTGGGGCGTCACCTGGCGTTTTTTTCTTCGTGCTCGCGAAATTGAGCTGGCCGTGCGGCAGATCGATAATGCCATACACCACTCAAATGTCAGTTTCGTTAACGGCCAATCACATCATTCATTCCAGTTGAATGAGTGCCTGTTTCTACAAGTGATCCGCTGGGCCCGCCATAAAAATAAGAGGAACACCTATGGAATTCAAAAGAACATTGATGGCGGGGTTGATGGCGCTGTCCATTACTGCGCCATTGACCAGTGGTTTGGTGTATGCGGCAAACAATACCTTGGTTGTCGCTGATCGAGCCTCTTTCAAGGATTGGGATCCAGCCTCGGCCTTTTCGGAGGAAGTGCGGGTACTGGGCAATATCTACGAGACACTAGTCGTATATAACGCGCCAGGCAGTGCTGAGGAGTTTTCCCCCGGGCTTGCCACGTCCTGGGAAAGCAGCGACAACGGCAAGACCTGGACCTTCAAGCTGCGGCACGGCGTTAAATTTCATGACGGTTCGGCCTTTAATGCCGCAGCGGTCAAAAAGTCCATTGATTACGTCAAGGAGCTGAAACAGGGCGCTGCATTTGTATGGAAAGGTCTGGATGCCGTCGAGGCCCTCGCTGACGATACGGTAGTGCTCAAGTTTAAGAGTCCCACTCCGGCCAATCTGATCGCGGCAGGTCAGTATGCCGCTTACATCATTGCCCCGGCGGCGGTGGAGAAAGGTCATGACTGGATGATGGCTCCCAACGCCATCGGTACCGGTCCCTACAAACTTGGGCAGGTCGAACAGGGCCAGCAAGTGGTGCTTGAGCGATTCGATGGCTACTGGGGAGGTTGGAAAGAAGGGCAATTTGATCGGGTTATCGTGAAGGTCGTATCCGAAGCCGCCACTCGTACCCAGATGATCAAAAATGGCGAGGCCGGTGTCGCTTGGGATATCCCTCTTGATCAGCTCAAGGTGTTGGGAGAGAACCCCTCCATCAAGGTGAGCACCGCGCCTTCGTGGAAGAACTTTCAGTTTTTGATCAATACCCAGAAGTACCCTACGAACAACCTGGCATTTCGTCAGGCGCTGCAGTACCTCTGGGACTATGAAAGTGTCACCAAAGATATTTTGCATGGCTACGGCAGCGTTCCCAAGGGGCCTTTGCCCACCAGTATCTGGGGGCATGCCAGCGTGCCTATGGCCTCTTACGATCTGGATAAAGCCCGACAATTGTTGGAAGCCTCCGGTGTACCTAAGCAGGACTGGAAGGTCTCGATGCAGTACATCAGTGGCATCTATGCAAACGCTGCTGAACTATTTCAGGCGACGGCGTCTCAGGTTGGCGTTGAGGTGGAGTTACTCCCCGGCGAGTGGGGTGTGATCTGGGATAAGGCAAAGAAGCTGGATACCGCTCCCAACATGCAATCTATGGCTTGGTGGCCGACGTATCCGACACCCAGCGATTGGCTTTTCAGTGAGTTCCATACAGAAAAAACCACGCTATTCAATCTGTCTCACTACAGCAACCCAAACTTTGATCAGTTGATCGAAGAGGCGGCGGCGTTAGAGGGCAGTGATCGGGCCAAGTCCACTGAAAAGTACGTGCAGGCCCAGCAGATACTGGCCAAGGACGCTCCTGCGATCTGGTACGCCGACGTGCAGCAGATACGTGTCTCCCGCAAAGACATCAAGGGTATGGAAAAGAGCCTGAATCCTGCTTATGAGGCGATTCTCTACTACAACCTGAATCGCTGAATGCTTAGTCGTCTTTGATGAAGTGGTACGTGTAATACCTGATTTGCCATGTAAATCGATAACCAGGCAGTTAGTTAATTTGCCTGGTCATTCCCTCAAGGGTTAATCCGCTTTTGGGGTTTTTATGTAGGGCGTAAGAAGTCAGGGTCAAGTTTTTTAGCCACAAGGGGTATTCCAAATGGCGAAGTATATAGCTCAGCGATTGATAGTGATGTTCTTCATTCTTTTGGGAGTGTTGACCATCACCTTCGTTCTGAGCCGAGCTCTTCCGGGTTCCCCGGTAGAAATGATGCTGGGAAACCACCCCACGGTGGAGCAGATTGCCGTCGCACGGGAAAAACTGGGGTTGGATAAGCCTCTGCCGATCCAATACTTCAGTTACATCGGTGATCTTCTGCGAGGTGATTTTGGCACTAGTCTGCGCACCGGGCGGCCGGTGATGGAGGAAGTGGTCAGGCGGGTTGGCGCGACTTTTGAACTGACATTCCTGGCGATGTTCTGGGTGGTGGTGCTAGGGGTGCCGATCGGTGTCATCTCGGCGGCGCGGCAGAACTCAGTGGTCGATAATGCGGCACGAGCGGGGTCCATCGCAGGGACGGCGTTTCCAGTTTTCATCCTGGCCATGGGCTTGCAGTTATTGTTCTACGGCAAGCTCAACTGGCTGCCCCTGCAAGGACGTATCGATGCTTCCATTCTTCTCGATAGCCCTTTTGAGCGTGTGACAGGCTTTTACCTGATCGACACTCTGCTGGCCGGTAATTTCGTAGCACTGTGGAGCGCCATCAAACACCTGACGCTACCCGTGCTCACCCTGGTCATCGTGACCTTGGCCACTGTCACCCGGATCACCCGCAACATGATGGTGGAGGTGTTATCCGAGGAGTACATCCGTACGGCCGTTTCTTACGGTGTACCCAAGTGGCGTATCCATTACGCCTATGCCCTGAAGGCGACAATGATTCCGCTCCTGACAGTGGTGGGCCTGACCTTCGGTTACCTGCTCGGTGGTGCGGTAGTCGTTGAGTTCATTTTCGATTGGCCTGGCCTGGGCGGCTTCGTGGTGTTTTCAATTGCCCAGAATGATTTCCCCGCTGTGATGGGCGCCACCCTGGTGCTGGCCACGACGTATCTGTCGATCAACCTGATCGTTGATCTCTTGTATCACCTTGTTGATCCGAGGTTGCGAGTCCAATGAGTATCCAAGACGTATCCCTGTCCATGCCCTCGCGAGCCCCATCATGGCGTATCAAAGCCTTGGCGTTTGCCAGCGATAACAAGTTGTTTGTATTCGGCGCGCTGTTATTGCTGCTGATCATCCTGGCGGCAGTCTTCGCCCCCTGGCTTGCACCTTATGAGCCGAACAAGATTGTCTTTTCCCAGAAATTGCTGGCACCCAACTGGGCACACTGGATGGGCACCGACGAGTTTGGTCGCGACATTCTTTCACGGGTGCTTTATGGCGCACGCACCTCGCTGATCATCGGAGTGAGCGTGACTCTGATTGCGATGCTGATCGGGATTCCGATCGGGCTTGTTTCCGGTTACTTCGGTGGTCGAGTGGATACGCTGCTGATGCGTTTCACAGATGTGTTCCTGGCCTTTCCACCGCTGTTGTTGCCGATCGCTATCACCGCTGCGCTGGGATCGGGATTGGCCAATGCCATGTTAGCGCTCGCTGTCTCCTGGTTTCCCTGGTACGCGAGGATCATGCGCGGTGCGGTAGTACGGGTTCGGTCAGAAACCTATATCCATGCCGCCCGTTCCATGGGCGTCAGTCACTGCCGTATCTTGCTTCGCCATGTACTGCCCAATGCCACCACGCCTGTGATCGTGCAGGGGTCCATGGACTTTGGTTACACCATTCTCGCCGCTGCCTCGCTGAGCTTTATCGGGCTGGGGGCCAAGCCGCCCATGATCGAATGGGGGCTGATGGCCGCAGCGTCGCGCTCGCAGTTACTCGAGAATCCCTGGACGGTGCTGTTTCCCGGAGTGGCGATTTTTGTCCTGGTGCTGGCCGTCAACCTGGTAGGTGACGGGCTGCGCGATGTGCTTGATCCAAAGAAGGGGATGCGCTGATGATCGACGAATCCTTGCAGTATTCGACTATTGAGCGTCTCGCCGCTGCGAATAACGACGCAGCTCAAGACCTGGTGCTGGAAGTGGAAGGGCTGACGGTGTCCTTCCCAGGTTTGTTCAAGACCGTACAGGCCGTACGCGGCATCGACCTTAAGATAAGGCGCGGCGAGATCCTCGGGTTGGTGGGGGAATCGGGCTCGGGCAAGTCAATGACGGCCATGTCCTGCCTTGGATTGATGCCTGAGGCCGCTCGGCTGGGAGGCAGTGTCAGGGTCGCCGGACAGCAGGTCAACGGCGCGTCGGCGTCGCAGCTGGCGGTTTTGCGTGGCGGTGGCGCGGCGATGATCTTCCAGAATCCGATGAAGGCGCTCAACCCGTTCTTCACCGTCGGGCGGCAGATGATCGATGTCATCGGCTGCCATCGGCAACTGAGTAAGGCAGAAATCCGCGCCGAGGCGCTGAGCTCGCTGGAAGCGGTGAGCATGCCCGACCCCTCTCTAGCGCTAGCCAAGTACCCGCACCAGATGTCTGGCGGTCAGTTGCAGCGCGTGGTGATTGCGATGGCGCTGGCCTGTCGGCCAAAACTGCTGATCGCCGATGAGCCGACCACGGCGCTGGACGTCACAGTGCAGGCGCAGATCATCGCCCTGCTGCGCAAACTGGCACGGGAGCAGGACCTGGCGATTCTGTTTATCACCCACAACCTTGGGGTAGTGGCTTCGCTCTGTGACCGGGTGGCGGTGATGTATGCCGGCGAAGTGGTGGAGAGCGGTCCGGTGGGCGAGGTGTTCAAGCGACCTGCACACCCCTACACCCTGAAGTTGATGGGCACCGTGCCCAAGTTGGGGCAGGGACCCCAGCCCCTGGGCTTCATCCCGGGGCAGGTGCCGAACATGGCGGCTCCCCCGGCTGGCTGTGCCTTCAACCCACGTTGTGAACGCGCCACCGGACGCTGCAATCAGGCTGCGCCGAGGGTTGTCATCGGCAAGGAGCACTGGGCAGCTTGCCACAACATATTGGTCAAGGTGTGAGGCTTCTTTGAAAGGTAAACGGCTATGAATAACAACAAACAGCCCGCACTGTTGAGCGTCAATCAGTTGCACAAGACCTACGCCAGCCGCGATGGCCTGGTGACCGCCATTGACCACATCAGCCTGGAGGTGCAGGTCGGTGAGACGGTCGCGCTGGTGGGGGAATCCGGTTGTGGCAAAAGTACGGTGGCCGCGACCTTGCTCGGTCTGCTGCCAGCCGATAGTGGGCAAATTCTGGTCGAAGGTCGGCCGCTGCCCACTGATGCCAGGGCGCGGGGCAGGAGCTTGAGTATGGTGTTCCAGAACCCGTATGCCTCGCTGAACCCAAAAATGACGATCAAGGCGATTGTTGCCGAGCCGCTGAAGGTTGCCTTTGGTTTGCGCGGTAGCGCCTTGCACGCGCGCATTCTCACGCTGCTGGGAAATGTGGGGATGGGCGAGGAGCACATGGAACGCTATCCCCATGAATTCTCCGGTGGCCAGTTGCAGCGTATCGCTATCGCCCGGGCCCTGGCGCTGGAGTCAAAACTGCTGATCCTCGATGAGCCTACGGCGGCGCTCGACGTGTCGGTCCAGGCCCAGGTGCTGCAACTGCTCAAGACGCTGCAGACCGACAATGGCCTGAGCTACCTGTTCATCAGCCACGACCTTGCGACGGTCGAGTATCTGGCGCAGCAGGTGCTGGTGATGTACTTGGGGCGCATCGTCGAGGCCGGGCCTGTGGAACAGGTGTTCGGCCGACCGCGTCATCCCTACACTCGTGCGCTGCTCAATTCAGTGCCCTCCATCGACCCGGAGCGCCGTGACCAGTTGCAAATCCTGAGTGGCGAGATCCCCAGCCCCTTGAACCGGCCTGCCGGGTGCCACTTCGCGCCCCGTTGCCCGCGGGCCAGTGAGCGTTGTCGCCGAGAGGTGCCAGCCGAGACCCAGGATCACGGCCACCGCTTTTCTTGCCACCACCCTCTGAACGATGAGAGCTGAACCCCTATGTACAATAAAAAAGACATGACCGCTCCCGGCATTGGTTATCAGGACCTAAGTTTGATGCAGGGCTATCCGCCGCCCCGGGAAAAGCAAGTCGGCCTGCATAATTGGGACAGTCCGCCCTATAACCGCTGGTCGTTCCAGCACATCAGCCAGTTATTTCCGGTGGCCGCTATTCATCGCAGTCCCGGGCCGGTCACCGAACTCGAGCGCAACGAACGCTCACTGGACGACGTACGTTTCCAGCGGGTCGACGGCGGACAAACCGATCTGGCGACCTTCTTGACCGATAGCTACACCGATGGTTTTTTGGTGCTTCATCAAGGCAAGGTGGTTTCGGAGCAGTATTTCAACGGTATGCAGCCGCACACGTTGCATCTGTTGCAATCGGTATCCAAGACCGTCGTCGGTAGCTTGGTCGGCAGATTGATCGGCCAGGGCAGAATCGATCCCCAAGCGCGTGTCAGYGACTATGTGCCCGAGCTTTCGGCAAGCGGTTATGGCGACGCTCGGGTACAGGATCTTCTGGATATGCGCACGGGAGTGAGATTCAGGGAGGACTACACCGATCCTGATGCTGAATTCATTCAGTTGGATATCGCCTCGGGTTGGCGTGAACGGGGAGAGCGAGAGTCACCTGACAGCATTTATGGTTTGTTGAAGTCGCTGAGTAAGGACCGTGAGCATGGCCACTACTTTGAGTACCGCTCAGTGGATACCGACATGTTGGCCTGGGTTTGTGAGCGGGCTTGCGGCGAGCGGCTGCCCGTTTTACTGAGCCGGGAAATCTGGTCAAGACTGGGGGCAGAGCAAGACGCGAATATCACCCTCGATAGCGTTGGAACTGCATTGGCCGATGGCGGGATGAGCGCCACGCTGCGTGATCTGGGGCGCTTTGCCCAAATGTATCTGCAGGGGGGACGTTTCAACGGCCAGCAGATTGTTCCAGAGGAGTTTGTGCGTGAATGCGGCCGTGGCTCCACACCGGCTTTTGAGGTTCTCTATGGCTTTTACGTCAAGAGCTTTCCTGGCGCGGCATACAGTAATCAGTGCTGGGTATTGGACAGTGAACTAGGTACCTACTCGGCGCGCGGAGTATTTGGGCAGAGTATCTATTGGGATCCGGCCTCTGAAGTGGCAATCGTAAAACTTTCCAGTTGGCCGGACTTTATCAATCCAGAGTGGACGTTGAATACCTTCCGTGCCTGTGCGGCAGTAGTTGAAGAACTGCAACGCAGCTGACGCGGGAGTATGAATGACCGCGGCTTGTCAGACACCTCCCAGCCTTAATGAAGAGGTGCCATATACAGGCTCTGCATAGCTACACCCAGACCCTGCAGGCCGCCGGCGGCTGACCCTCCCGGCCCGCACCTGGACGCTGTTAACAGCCTTCGTCCTGGCGGGTCTTACCCCTTTTATCCAGACCGCGCTTTTGCCGTGGCCGGGATAGCTGTTGCCAAAAATAAGACCTAGAGAAGAGACGGAGCGACCATGAACTTGAATACAACCCGGGCCTTGCGCTCATTGACCCCACTGGCGCTATTGGGCGCCCTTTCCAGCCCTGCGATGGCGATCCAGGTTACCGATAACCTTGATCTCGGTGGTGCCGTCCGGGCGCGTTGGGACTATGACCCGGATCGCGACATCCAGACGTTCAACTTCGACACCGC
This sequence comes from Pseudomonas sp. P4_C4, assembly GCF_056402055.1. NCBI lineage: Bacteria > Pseudomonadati > Pseudomonadota > Gammaproteobacteria > Pseudomonadales > Pseudomonadaceae > Pseudomonas > Pseudomonas sp. P4_C4. Next base: position 36,981 of record NZ_JBFUID010000056.1, read on the forward strand.
GATCCTCAGCGCCAAGTACAACTCCGACACCTGGATTGGCGAAGCCAAGTACCGTTTCTACGGTCGAGCCTACCCTTACAAGTACACAAATAATGTCGGTGACGTCCAGTTCGCCGAGTTGGCGTGGATCGGCTACAAGTTCAACCCCGACCAGCAGGTCCAGGTCGGCCTGAACCAGCTGCCGTTCGGTTTGCAGCCGTACTTCGGCAGCACGTTCTATCAAACCCTGGGCAGCGTCATAGGACTGGAAGACATCGAAGAAGTCGGTGCCAAGTACATCCAGCAAAGCGGCGACTGGAATGTTCAGGCCGGTTATTACCTGCGCCCGGCCTGGCAGGGCAAAGGCACCAGCAACGGTGAAACCTACTCCACCGTGGTCTCCGAAGCGGACAGCTATGTCACCGACGGCAGTAACAACCAGGAACGCAACACAGTGGTCCTGCGGGTGGCCAAGGCGCTGGACCTGGGGCCGTGGAAGTCTGAAGTCGGGATCTCCGGCCTGACCTCGTCCCTGGAGAACCGCGACACCAACAACGATGGCCGGCGCAATGCCATGGCGGTGCACTACATCGGCAAAAACGGTCCGTGGGGCGTGCAACTGCAAGCCGCGCGACAGCAGATGTCCCCGCGCAACCCTGGCACCGATGAACTGGTGACTTTCGGCGGTTACGACGGCACCTTCAACGTCGCCAGTCGCGGCAACTTGTATGTGGCGGATTTGAGCTACGACGTCAGCGGCAAGTACCTGTTCGATCAGATCAGCGGTGTGAAGCTGTACGCCAACTACAGCGCCTTCGATAAGTCCGCGGACGATTTCAAGACCTCGCAACGGATGATTTTCGGCACCTCGTTCTCCCTCAGCAAGCTATGGATCGCCACGGAATGGTTGTACGGCAAGAATGATCCGGTCATCGGTGGCGGCAGCCTTACCCAGAGTCTGGGGGCTGGTGGTAGTAACCAGTGGGAAAACCAGTTGTACATGAACATCGGTTATTACTTCTGATCCGGATTTTTTGGCAACAGCCTTAAAGTCCTCTTCGCGAGCGGGCTCGCTCCCACAGGTTTAGCGCATAACCTGTGTG